>CAMQTN010000012.1 GCA_947037115.1 uncultured Lachnospiraceae bacterium | reverse complement strand
GCTGTCTGGGCGGCGCGCATGAAGCGGGCGGGGGCGGACGAGGTATGGGCCCTCACGAAGGAGGAACAGATGGAGGAGTTTATGTTTCTCGGCCTGCGGCTTATGGAAGGCGTGGATTTGGGGGAATTTCAGCGCGCGTTCGGAATGCCCGTGGAGGAAGTCTACGGGAAACCCATGACGGAATTGGAGGCGCAGGGACTGCTCGTGCGGACAGGGGAGAGGCTTTCGCTGACGCCCCGCGGGATCGACGTGAGCAATGTGGTTTTTGCGGAATTTCTGATCTGATACTGCTCTTTCGTGCGGGGGCGCAGTATTGAATTTTTCGCGTACAAGTGATATAATAAATGCAAAAATCCAACGGATGTTTGTCTGTAGTTTTCGATTTTCCGCTGACATAATATAAATAGAAGGAAAGCGAATTGGGACAGATGGAAAGGCACTAGGGAAGCCGCCGGGTCATAGAATAGAGTAAATGGACTTTGGGGGCTCCTTTTGAAAACATTCAGTCAGCCACTTTCTGCGAAGGATGAGGCCGTTTATCTGGGGCGGCTTAAGACGGGAAGCGAAAGAGAGCGTGGGGAGGCCAAGGGTATTCTGGTAGAGCGGAACTTACGCCTGGTGGCGCATATCGCCAGAAAATATCAGAACGTGGATGAGGACATGGAGGATCTGATTTCCATCGGGACCATAGGCCTGATCAAGGCCATTGATTCTTTTGATGCGGGGAAGGGGAAATTGAGTACGTATGCTTCACGCTGCATTGATAATGAGCTTCTGATGCTCCTTCGTGCGAAGAAAAAGACTTCCAGGGAGGTGTCCTTGTACGAACCGATCGGCACAGACAGGGAAGGCAACGAGATCAGTCTGCTTGACGTCATTGAGCAGGATCAGGTGGACGTTGTTGACAAAATGGAAGTGGAGGATAAACTGCACAGGCTGAAAGGCCTGATTGCAGACAGACTTTCGGATAGAGAGCGGGAGATCATTACGCTGCGGTATGGCCTTGCAGGCGGCAGAGAGATTACCCAGCGGGAAATCGGCCACAGGCTCGGTATTTCCAGAAGCTACGTGTCCAGAATTGAGAAGAGGGCACTGGAGAAGCTGAAGGAGGGATACGCTGCCTTTGGCATGACGTGAACATAAACTTGGAGGAATCGAAACAATGCGCTTTGTGAAAACGGAAGATCTTAAGACGGGCATGAGACTGGCGCGCCCAATCTATAATAAAAACGGTGTTCTGCTCTATGAGCGGAACTCCAAACTGACCATGCAGGGTATCAGCAGTGTGAAAAACTTCGGCCTGCTGGGCATTTTTATTCTGGAGCCGGCGGAGCCTGTGCCGCCCATGACCAGAGGGGATATCGAATTTGAACGGTTTCAGACCATGTGTGTATTTTCCATCCGTGAAGAGCTGGATACGATTGCAAAGACGGGGCGGGCCCAGAAAACACAGGCGATTGCGTCCGATATTATCAGAAATTACGGACATCTGGACGCGAAGATCAACTTTTTGCAGAACCTGCGGAGCAAGGAAGACTATACATACAAGCATTCCCTGAACGTGGCGATTATCTGCGCCATGATAGCGAATATTTTGAATATGATGGTGGATGAGCAGATGGAGACCGTGCAGGCGGCCCTTGTTCACGATATCGGCAAGATCATGCGTTTTGAGGAGGAGATCGCCGCAGGCGGTTCCCTGATCGATATGCCGATGGAAGCCAAAGAGGTGGCGGGACATGCACTTCTGGAGACGGCCTTTTCCGCCAGACCCAATATCAAGCGGATCTGCTCACAGACGCAGAAGATGCTGGCGAGCATGAAGACGGGGGAGGATATTTCCGACATCAGGCAGGTGTGGGGCGCGCGCGTGCTGGCCGTGGCGGAGACTTACGACAGAATGACTGCCATGAAGATGGACGAGGAGCCTGCCTCTGAGGTGGAAGCGCTGAAATTCCTCATGAGCCATCCGGAGATCTACCACACCAAAGTGGTGGACGCCCTGATCCGGTCTGTCAACATTCTGGTGCCCGGCGTCAGCATTGAGCTGAATACCGGAGAGAAGGCCCTTGTCCTTACAGCCAATGAAAAGGACATCCTGCGGCCCGTTATCCTGATGTTCCGTGATAACAGTGTCATCGATCTTGCGGATACCGACCGGTATGATGATCTGGAGATCAGGGACATTATGCGGACATTGGACAACCGTCACGTCATGAATATAGATCTTCTGAAACAGTCAGGCATAGAGGTTGAGGAGGAAGAGTACGTGGAGGTTCCTTCTACCTGACGGATGTTAACCATAGGGGAGAGATAAAAATCCGGCCTGAGTGCCGGATTTTTTGCTTGACAAAAGCCCGGACAGGGCGCATGATAAGTTTATCTGAAATCTTTGTGTATTCTATTTCTTTTTTTCAGGCGTTTCGCCGCAGAGTTTCAAAGAAGCAGAAAAGTACAACAGAAAAAAGGAGGAAAATTATTTGCTCAGTACAATTACATCGGGAGCTGTTTACGGCATGCGAAGCCACCTGATCCAGGTGGAGGTGGATGTCTCCCAGGGACTGCCCTGCTTTCAGATCGTCGGCCTTCCGGGGTCCGAGGTGCGGGAGGCGAGAGAACGGGTAAAGGTGGCGCTGAAAAACGTGGGAGTAAAACTGCCGCCCATGTGTATCAATGTGAATCTCTCGCCTGCTGACCTGCCAAAAAGCGGCACTATGTTTGACCTGCCTGTGGCGGTGGGGATTATGAGCGCCCTTGGAAAGCTTGCAAAAGAGGCGGCGGAGGGAATCCTGCTTTTGGGGGAACTGGGACTTTCGGGAGAGTTAAAGCCGGTAAAGGGCGTACTTCCCATCGCGAGGGAGGCGGCGCAGCGGGGAATCAGAAAATGTCTTCTTCCTGTAGAGAACGCCTGGGAGGGCGCGCTGATTGGCGGTATGGAGAGCGTCGGTGTGGCAAGTATGCAGGAGGCTCTGGCGTTTCTGCGGGGCGAAATCCCGAAGCGGACAGGCGGGCCAATCGAAAGCAGCGGTGAGAAAGCCGGAGGATCAACCGGGGGAAGCGGGGAGGAAGCCATGCCGCCGGAGGATAGCGGCGGGCTTGATTTTTCGGATATCAGCGGCCAGCATACCTTAAAGCGCGCGGCCGAAGTAGCCGCGGCCGGTTTTCACAACCTTCTCATCATAGGCGCGCCCGGATCGGGAAAGACCATGCTGGCCAGGCGGATTCCGTCGATCCTGCCGCCCCTGTCTTCGGAGGAAAGTCTGGAAGTGTCTGCCGTCTACAGTATCTGCGGTCTCCTGCAGTCAGCAGGTTCCTTAAAGACCACAAGACCCTTTTTACATCCACATCATACCATAACGGGCCGTGCGCTTGCCGGCGGCGGGCGTGTTCCCATGCCGGGGATGATCAGTCTTGCGCACAGGGGTGTGCTTTTTCTGGACGAGCTGCCGGAGTTTAAGCGGGAGACGCTTGACATCTTAAGACAGCCTCTGGAGGACAGGCAGGTGCAGATTGCCAGAAGCAGCGGCAGCTATATCTATCCGGCGGATTTCATGCTGGTGGGGGCCATGAATCCCTGTCCCTGCGGATTTTATCCGGACAGGGAGCGGTGCCGCTGTACGCCCTATGAGGTGAAACGCTATCTGAACCGGGTGTCAGGTCCCTTACTGGACCGTATGGACATCTGCGTGGAGGCCCTTTCCATGAGTTTTTCAGATATCACGGCGGACAGGGAGGAGGAGAGCAGCGCGCAGGTGCGGGTGCGGGTCATGGCGGCCAGAGAGAGGCAGGAACACCGGTTTGCGGGGAACAGCCTCCGCTTTAACGCGGACATGGGAGCGGGGGATGTGGAGCGGTACTGCCAACTGGGAAAGGGAGAGCTTCGCTACATGGAGCGGATGTTCTCCTGCATGCAGCTCTCTGCCAGAGCCTATCACCGCATTCTCAAAGTGGCCAGAACGATCGCTGACCTGGCGGACAGTGAGCGGATTGCGGAAATTCATCTGGCGGAGGCCATCTGTTACAGACAATCCGACTACAAATACTGGCAGTGAGGAGGAACTTTATGGAAAGACAGGAAAAACCTTATATCCACTGGCTCTGCCAATCTCTGGGCGCGGGAAACAGAAGTTTCCTGCGCGCCCTTGTCGGGCTTGGCCCGGCCCGGGAGATCTTTGATCTGGCTGTATCGGGAAAGCTGGCAGACAAACTGGCCGGACGTTTTCAGGAAAAGGCGGCTTTGCTGTCTGAGAGGAGCAAAGGCTTTGACGTACAGGGAGAATATGAACATCTGACCAGGCGGGGCATTCATCTTGTGGCGCAGGGGGAAGCGGCCTATCCGAAGCGCCTTGCCGCAATTCCGGACCAGCCCTGTGTCCTGTACTATGCGGGCGCCCTGCCGCCGGAGGAAAAACAGGCGGTAGCGCTGATCGGGGCCAGAGACTGTTCCGAGTACGGCAGATACATGGCGGGGCAGTTCGGGGCTGCGCTTGCGAGGGCTGGCGTGCAGGTGATCAGCGGCATGGCCAGAGGCATAGACAGCATCGGTCAGGAGAGGGCACTTAAGGAGGGAGGATACTCCATGGGCGTTCTCGGATGCGGTGTGGACGTCTGTTACCCCAGGGAGAACAGGGCGCTGTATGAGGCGCTGCTTGCAGACGGAGGCGTCTGTTCTGAATACCCGCCGGGCGTGGGGCCGAGGGCGCTGCTGTTTCCGCCCAGAAACCGCATTATCAGCGGCCTTGCCGACGCAGTGCTGGTGATTGAGGCGAGGGAGAAGAGCGGCACCCTCATCACGGTGGATATGGCCCTTGAGCAGGGCAGGGAAGTTTATGCCCTGCCGGGCCGTGCCACTGACCCGCTCAGCAGCGGATGCAACCGCCTGATCAGACAGGGGGCAGGGCTGGTGTCCACACCGGGAGAACTGCTGGAGGAGCTTCTTTGCAGGGGAGAAGGGACGGGAACAAAGGCAGGGATGAACACGGAGGCGGGCGTACAGACGGCGCTGGTCTTTTTGGAGGGATCTGCGGGGGAGCTTTTATCGGTTCTGGATTTCAACCCGCTTCCGGTGCAGGAGATCCAGCGCAGATATGAGGAAAAATATGGAAAATCCATGGGGCCTTCGCAGCTTTTCAAAGAGCTTCTGGATCTGTGTGCGGACGGTTTTGCGGGGCAGATCGGCGGCAGTTATTTTGTGAGAATCTTAAAATCATGAAGAAAAAACAAAATATTCGCTCTTGTCAGCGCCGGAAATTTGGTGTATAGTGAAGCACGTTAAAAGAAAAATTGGCAGACAGGGGAATTGCTATGGCTAAATATTTAGTGATTGTGGAGTCGCCTGCAAAGGTCAGAACCATCAAAAAATTTCTGGGTTCCAACTATGAAGTGGCGGCCAGCCAGGGGCATGTTCGGGATCTGCCCAGAAGCGTTCTGGGGATCGATGTGGACAATGACTTTGAACCGAAATACATCACAATCCGGGGGAAGGGAGATATTCTTGCCAATCTTCGCAAAGAAGTGAAAAAAGCTGAAAAAGTCTATCTCGCAACCGACCCGGACCGTGAGGGGGAGGCCATCTCATGGCATCTGTTTTTTGCTTTGAAACTGGAAAATAAAAAGGTGTACCGCATAACCTTCAACGAGATCACGAAGACGGCGGTGAAGGAGTCCTTAAAGAATGCCAGAGAGATCAATATGGATCTGGTGGACGCCCAGCAGGCCAGAAGATGCCTGGACCGTATGGTAGGGTATCAGATTTCGCCGGTGCTGTGGGCGAAAGTAAAACGGGGGCTCTCTGCGGGCCGTGTACAGTCGGTGGCGCTGCGGATCATCTGCGACAGGGAGGAGGAGATCGCAGCCTTCATCCCGGAGGAATACTGGTCGTTGGAGGCAAGCCTTAACGTGGACGGGGAGAAAAAACCGCTGACGGCGAAATACTACGGCAGAGGGGGCGAGAAGCATACCATCGCTTCCAGAGAAGAGATGGAACAGATCAGGAAGGAGCTTTTGGACGCCTCATACAGGGTGAGTTCCGTAAAGACAGGTGAGCGGGTGAAGAAAGCGCCCCTGCCGTTTACGACCTCGACCCTGCAGCAGGAGGCCAGCAAGGTATTGAACTTCTCTACCCAGAAGACGATGCGTCTGGCCCAGCAGCTCTATGAGGGCGTGGAGATCAAAGGAAACGGCGTCACGGGTATTATCACCTACCTGCGTACAGATTCCACAAGAATCTCGGAGGAGGCTGAGGAGGCGGCAAGGACTTATATCACGGAAAAATACGGGAAAGAGTACGCTGCAGCCACGGAGCAGGAGAGAAAGTCAGATAAAAAGATCCAGGACGCCCACGAGGCGATCCGGCCCACAGATATAAACAGGCTGCCGCTGGCCATCAAGGAATCCCTTTCCAGGGATCAGTTCAGGCTCTACCAGCTGATCTGGAAACGGTTTACGGCCAGCCGTATGGCGGCGGCGCAGTACGAGACTACCTCGGTGAAGATAGACGCAGGAGAGCATCGGTTCACCGTGGCGGCGTCAAAAGTGAAATTCGACGGCTTTATGAGTGTTTACACGCAGGAGGAGGATAAGGAGGAGGGCAACACCCTGATCCGTGGAATCAGTGAGGATTCGAAGCTTTCCCTGGTTTCTCTGGAGGAGAAACAGCACTTTACGCAGCCGGCCCCCCACTACACGGAGGCCTCCCTCGTGCGTGCCATGGAGGAGCTGGGGATCGGGAGGCCAAGCACCTATGCGCCTACCATCACGACGATTCTGGCCAGACGTTATATTGTCAAGGAAAATAAGAACCTCTATGTGACAGAGCTGGGCGAGGTGGTAAACAACATGATGAAGGAGGCGTTCCCCTCCATCGTGGACGTGAATTTTACTGCAACCATGGAAGCCCTGCTGGATGGCGTGGAAGAAGGCAGTGTGAAATGGAAGACGGTGGTAAAGAATTTTTATCCAGATTTGAAGGAAGCGGTGGAAAAAGCGGAGAAGGAGCTGGAGGAAGTGGAGCTTGCCGACGAACTTGCCGACGAGTTCTGTGAGCTCTGCGGACGGCAGATGGTGATCAAGTACGGCCCTCACGGCAGATTTCTGGCCTGTCCCGGTTTTCCTGACTGCCGCAACACCAAGCCTTATTTTGAGAAGATCGGCGTTGCCTGTCCCAGGTGCGGCAAGGATATTGTCCTGAAGAAAACCAAGAAGGGACGGAAATATTACGGATGCATCGACAATCCGGAATGTGATTTCATGGTATGGCAGAGGCCTGTGGAAGAAAAGTGCGACCGCTGCGGCTCCATTATGCTCCAGAAGGGAAGCAAGCTGGTGTGCTCTGATGAAACCTGCGGCTTTGTCAAAGATATGCCGAAGGAAAAGGCGGAACAGTCATAAAGTGTATGTCATATTTGGATATTTTGCCCAATTTGCGTGAATTACAGACAAATTGCACCGAAATGCGTTGAAATTGCCCGAATCGTGTGATAAAATATGAACTATTCAGAGAGATACAGATGCGGTTTTGCGAGTGTTGCTCTGAATCGTTCGGGATCATATGACGCGGAAAACGAGAGGTAGATACATGAGCAGTGTGCAGTTGTTAGATAAGACCCGGAAAATCGGGAAGCTACTACACAACAATAATTCGGGCAAGGTAGTGTTTAACGATATCTGTGATGTCCTGAAAGAAATTTTAATTTCCAATGTGCTTGTAGTGAGCAGGAAGGGTAAGATTCTCGGTATCGGAGATGCGCCGTCGGTGGAATCCATCACGGAGCTGATCGTGGATCATGTGGGCGGTTTTATTGATCCGATGCTGAACGAGAGGCTTCTGGCGGTGCTCTCCACCAAGGAAAATGTAAATCTGGAGACACTCGGGTTTGAGAGCCCGGGGATCAGAAGGTTTCAGGCGGTGATCACGCCCATCGAGATTTCCGGTGAGAGGCTAGGGACTCTTTTCCTCTATAAAAGCGACGACCAGTATGACATTGACGATATTATTCTGTGCGAGTACGGCACCACGGTGGTGGGGCTTGAGATGCTGCGGGCGGTGAGCGAGGAGAATGCGGAGGAAAACCGGAAGGTGGCCGTCGTGAAATCGGCCATATCCACGCTGTCTTTCTCGGAGATGGAAGCGATTACCCACATTTTTGACGAGCTGGGCGGCATGGAGGGTATTCTGGTGGCCAGCAAGATCGCTGACAAGGTAGGAATTACCCGTTCCGTCATCGTAAACGCCCTCAGAAAATTTGAGAGCGCGGGCGTCATAGAATCCCGCTCTTCCGGCATGAAGGGCACCTATATCAAGGTGTTAAACGACGTGGTGTTTGACGAAGTGGAAAAGTTAAAGGAACAGGGAAGGTTTTAAGTGGAATTATGGAAACTGTGAAGGTACGGAACGGTTTCCGTATTGGGAATTGTAGGCAGAAGGATCTGCGAAAAGTGCCGTTTTTGTGCACCGCAGGTTCTTTTTTGCCGTTTTAAACGGATACGAATTTGTGAAAATCAATCGAAAAACCTTGTATTTTTTTATAATTTATTTATAATGGAATATGGATTCTATTAACGTGGAAGGAGTGTGACTATGAGCTCATTGATTGATACGAATGCTTTTGATTATGTGAATGTGCTGGATAAGGCTATGGATGCGTCCGCGCTCAGACATGAGGCGATTTCCAACAACATTTCCAATGCGGACACCCCGGGTTATAAGCGGCAGGATGTGAATTTTGAGGTACAGCTTGCTAAGGCCCTGCGGCATTCACGCTATAAGTCCATGGACGACAAGGTGGCGGATTTGAAGATGAACCGCTTAAATCCCATCGCTTACACCGATTATGCGAGTTTCTCCTACCGTCTGGACGGCAATAACGTAGATCCTGACACAGAGGGCGTGTACCTTGCGAAAAACCAGGTGGTTTACCAGGGCCTTTATCAGAGCGCGCTGCAGGAGTTTAAGAATTTACAGGCAGTTATGAAATGATTGAGAAGAATTTCTAACAGCTCGCGCCATTGGACGCTTCGCTGAGAAATTCTAAGTCTCAATCGGGAGAATGCCTGAGGAACAGCATTCTCCGAGGACATAAATAAAGGAGGAGTTCAACATGGCACTATTCAGTTCGTTTGACATCAATGCCACGGGCATGACGGCGGAGCGTTTCCGCATGGACACGATCTCCCAGAACGTGGCGAATGCGAATACGACGAGGACGGAGGACGGGACGCCTTACCGCAGAAAGATCGTGGTGTTTGAGGAAAAAAATTCCCAGACGCCCTTTCATCAGGTACTTAATAAGGCGAGAGACCGTTACTCGGGTTCCGGCGTGAAGGTAACAGGTGTCTATGAGGACAATGTGACAGAGGGCAATAAAGTCTACGACCCCTCTCATCCGGATGCGGACGAGAATGGTTATGTCATGTATCCCAACGTGAACATCATCACGGAGTTTACGAACCTGATTGACGCTTCCCGCGCTTATCAGGCAAACTCAACGGCGTTCAGCGCCAGCAAGAATATGGCTACCATGGGACTGAATATACTGAACACGTGATGATTTAATATAATCATGCCTGTTACATAATATTTCGGGCGCGCGTATGAGTATAAATATGATATAGGGGAATGTTGGAGGAAACAGAGATGGCTTTGGATATCACAGAATTGTATAACGTATCATCGGGTGCGATCAGGGAGGCAGCCAAGGCGGCGCCTACCACCCGTGTGGAGGATTACAGGGAAAACGGATTTGATGCAATGTTACATACGGCGATCGACAACATAAATACGACAAACAGTTATCTGTCGGACGCGGAGAATGAAGAGATTAAATGGGCGCTGGGTGAGACGGAGAATACGCATGACCTGGGCATCGCCCTGCAGAAGGCTTCCACAGCATTACAGTACACAGTGGCTATCAGAGACAGGCTTTTGGACGCCTATAAAGAACTGATCCAGATGCAGATCTAGTTCTGTTTGGTGTGTAGAGGGGAAATGCTGAAGGAGAGCGAGTTGCTGTGGAAAAAATAGTAGAGAAATTAAGGGAACTTGGAAATAGAATATTAGAGTGGTGGAACCGCTTCACGGCCAGACAGAAAACGCTGATTGTCGGCGTGGTTGCGGTGCTTGTTATCGCGCTTGTGGCCATCGTGACCATGCTCACCAGACCCCAGTACGTACTGCTTCGGGAATGTGAGAGCACGAAAGAGGCGGCGGAGGTGCGCGATCTGCTGGAAGCGGAGTCGCTGACTCCTTACGAGATTTCCGACGACGGCCTGATCATACGGGTCCTGGAAAAGGATATCTCCAGAGCGAGGCTGCTGCTTGGTGCCAACAACATCCAGGCGGCCGACTATGGAATTGAAAATGTGACGGACGGCAGTTTTTCGACTACGGAGTCCGACAAGCAGAAAAAAATGGTAGTCTATCTGGAAAAACGGCTGGAAAATGATGTGTTATCCATGTTCACGGCGATTGAGAGAGCCAGTGTCAGTCTGAATATCCCGGAGGATGACGGGACGCTGATTGCGCAGGAGCAGGAATCTTACGCGTCGGTGATTTTGGAATTAAAGGACGAGTTTTCCCAGGAGAGCGCGGCCTATTTGGCGCGCGCTGTAGCGACAGCTCTTGGAAACGACACCACGAACAACATCGTCATTATGGATGTGGACGGTAATATGCTCTTTACGGGAGATGAGAATTACTCCGCCTCCGGTATGGCAAACGCCCAGCTCTCCGTGAAGAGCGAGGCGGAAAAGAATATGATCAACAACGTGCGCAGGGTGATCCTTGGCACGAATGAATTTGACAATGTGGAAGTGTCCCCCAATCTGGTGCTTGATTTTTCCACCCAGAGCCGGACGGAGCATACATACACGCCGGCAGACGGACAGACGCAGGGCGTCCTGAGCCATGAAGATATTTTCAGCGCCGAGAATACCAGCGGCACGGGCGGCGTGCCGGGAACGGACAGCAATGACGACGACACGACCTATGTGCTGGAGGATAATGCCAATTCCTCCTCCACCCAGACCGAGGAGTCCAGGGACTATCTGCCCAACGAGACCATAACCACTACAGATACGCCCTCCGGTGTGATCAACTACGGGGCCTCCTCCCTGACGGCTTCCCTGATCCAGTACAATGTGATCCGGGAGGAAGATGTGGATGCGCAGGGCCTTCTGGACGGTGTGAGCTGGGAGGAGTATAAGCTCGCCAACTCGGAGCGGACCAGAATCGAGCTTGATGATACCTTCTATGCGATGGCGGCCAATGCGACTGGTATTTCGCAGGATAATATTACACTGGTAGCATACAGTGAGAACCTTTTCTTCGATGCGGAGGGCTCTGCGATCACGGCTACGGATATTCTGCAGATTATTCTGATCATCGTGATTCTGGCGCTTCTGGCTTTTGTGGTGCTGCGGAGCATGCGGGGCGAGAAGCACGAGGAGGAAGAGGAAGAGCTGTCTGTGGAGACTTTATTGCAGTCTGACGTACAGCTTGAAGAGATTACCGGTGAGAACGAGTCCGAGGAGAAACGGCTCATCAACAAATTTGTGGAAGAGAATCCGGAGGGCGCGGCAAATCTGCTGCGCAACTGGTTAAACGAAGACTGGGGGTAGGATAAATGGCAGCGAAAGCCACGGATGAGAAGATCAACGGGGTCCAGAAGGCGGCTATCTTAATGATTGCCCTTGGGCCGGAGAAGTCGGCGGCGATATTTAAACACCTCAAGGAAGACGAGGTGGAGGAACTCACCTTAGAGATTGCGAACACGAGAAATGTCACGCCGCAGCTCAAAGAGAGCATTATAAACGAATTTTATCAGGTGTGTCTGGCGCAGCAGTATATCGCGGAGGGCGGTATCAACTACGCCAAGGAGCTTTTGGAGAAGTCCTTCGGCTCCGAGAAGGCGATGGACGTGATCGGCAAGCTGACGGCGTCCCTGCAGGTGAAGCCTTTCGAGTTTGTCAGAAAGGCGGATGCGGCACAGCTCCTCAACTTTATTCAGGACGAACACCCGCAGACAATCGCGCTGATTCTGTCCTATCTTGCACCGGGACAGGCGGCGATTATTGTATCGGCGCTGCCGCCGGACAGACAGGCGGATGTAACCAAACGTATTGCGGTGATGGACCGGACCAGTCCGGATGTGATCAAGGAAGTGGAGAAGGTTTTGGAATCCAAACTGTCATCCCTGGTAAACCAGGATTACACGATTATCGGCGGCGTGGATGCTGTCGTAGAGATTTTGAATACGGTGGACCGTGGCACAGAGAAACATATTATGGAGACTTTGGAGATCGAGGAGCCGGAGCTGGCGGACGAGATCAGAAAGAAGATGTTCGTCTTCGAGGATATCCTGCTTTTGGACGACCGTGCGATCCAGCGTGTGCTGCGTGATGTGGATAACTCCGATCTGGCGATTGCGCTGAAAGGCTCCAACGAAGATGTGCAGAATGCAATCTTTAACAACCTTTCCAAACGTCTTGCGGTTATGATCAAGGAGGACATGGAATTTATGGGTCCTGTCCGTATGAAGGACGTGGAGGAAGCGCAGCAGAAGATTGTAAACATCATCAGAAAACTGGAAGACGCAGCGGAAATTGTTATCTCCAGAGGCGGAGGTGACGAGATCATTGTATAAGTTTAAGACAAGGACTTTATATAAGGCCGGCTGGGTCAGAGTGGACGGCGAAGAGAAGTGCGTGATAGACAGTAACGACCTCGTTGCGGAGCGCATTGAGGAGTGGGAGAGTATCCGCCGGGCGAATGCGGCTGCGCTGTCCTCCGATGAGGAAGCGGACGGCGAAGAGGCGGAGTTTGTGAGCGGCATTGCAGGGGAGGAGCTGGACGTCCTGTTTGCGGACGGCGCAGACTCCGGCAGCGTGATCAAGGCAAACGAGGCGGAGGCCGTCCGGGAGGCGGCTGAAGCGGAGGCAGAGCGGATTGTGGCCGAGGCCAGGGCAAAGGCCCTCGAGATCGAGAAACAGGCGACCCACGATGCCGGTATACAGCGGGCAAACGCTGTGGAGGAAGGCACGAGACAGGGATACGACGAGGGATATGCCAGAGGCATGGCTGAGGTGGACGGCCTGAAACAGGAGCTGGCGGAAAGAAAACGCCAGCTTGAAGCGGAGTTTGATGCGATGCTGGAGGATCTGGAGCCCCGCTTTATCGATACCATCACGGATGTGTACAGCCATATTTTCGGGGTGGATCTTTCGGACAACAGGGATATTCTGGTACATCTGATAGACGCCACCCTGCGGAAAGTGGAGAGCAGTAAGACATTTATTGTGCATGTGTCTGCGGAGGATTACCCTTACGTCAACATGCAGAAACAGACCCTCACGGAGGGAGCTGTGGCGGGCAGAGGACTGATTGAGATTATAGAGGACATTGCCCTTGGCAAAGGTGACTGCCTGATTGAGACGGATGGTGGAATTTTCGACTGCGGATTGGGAACGCAGCTGGAGGAGCTCACCAGAAAGTTACAGGTGTTATCTTATGAAAAGATTTAGGGATGCGGCAGAAAGAAGCGGCGAATGAATAAAGCAGTCAATTTTTATAAATACAGCAGCATAAAGGACGATACCTTCTTCCGGAAAAAGGGCAGGGTAGAGAATGTGGTGGGTCTGACCATCGAATCTGCGGGCCCCGAGGCGAAGCTTGGGGATCTGTGCATCATCTATCCTGTGGATGAGGAATATCCGCCGATCACTGCTGAGGTGGTGGGTTTTAAGGAGCGCAAGACCCTTCTGATGCCCTGCGACAAGACGGACGGAATCGGCCTTGGCTGCATTGTGGAGAACACGGGAAATCCTTTGACGGTGAACGTAAGCGACGACCTTCTGGGAAAGGTGCTGGACGGTCTGGGCAGGATTGACGGCGAGTATATGCCGGGCGTGCCTTACAGCGTGGAGGCGCAGCCGCCGGACGCCATGAGCAGAAAGATTATCTCGGAGGTGCTTCCTCTGGGTGTGAAGGCCATAGACGGACTGATGACGGTCGGCAAAGGACAGCGTATCGGTATTTTTGCGGGCTCCGGTGTGGGGAAATCCACACTGATGGGCATGTTTGCACGCAACACAAAGGCGGACATCAATGTGATCGCCCTGATCGGAGAGCGGGGCAGGGAGGTACGCGAGTTTGTGGAGCGCGACTTGGGCGAGGAGGGCATGCGCCGTTCCGTGGTGGTGGTGGCCACTTCGGACAAATCGGCTCTCGAGAGAAACAAGGCGGCAAAGACAGCCTGTGCGATTGCGGAATATTTCAGGGATCAGGGCAGGGATGTGCTTCTGATGATGGACTCCCTGACCCGTTTTTCCATGGCCCAGCGTGAGATTGGCCTTGCCAGCGGGGAACCGCCGGTGTCCAGAGGCTATCCGCCCAGTGTTTACTCGGAGATGCCAAGGCTTTTGGAGCGGGCCGGCTGTGCGGCGGAGGGGTCCATCACCGGATTGTATACCGTGCTGGTGGACGGCGACGACATGAACGAGCCCATTACGGATACGGCGAGAAGTATTCTGGACGGCCATATCATGTTGAACAGAAAACTTGCGCACCAGAACCATTATCCGGCGATTGATGTGTTACAGAGTATATCCAGATGCATGAGCCAGATTGTAAACAAGGAACACAAGACCCTTGCAGGCAAGCTCAAAAATGTACTGGCTACATACAATGAAGCAGAAGATTTGATCAACATCGGCGCCTACAAGAGCGGAAGCAACAGGAATATAGACCATGCCATTGCGAAGATCGAGGCAGTGAACGATTTCCTGATGCAGGACGTGGATTCAAAATACGATTATGAGGAAGCCGTGGATATGCTGCGGGAGCTCTTTGCGGAAACGGATGCGGAGTAAGGGGTGACCGGTCATGGCAAAATTCAGATACAGGATGCAGAGCATCCTGAATATCAAGTATCAGCTCGAGACGCAGGCGAAGATGGAGCTCGGAAAAGCCCAGATGGCGCTGAATGAGGAGCAGGAAAAACTGCAGAGGCTGATTGACCGGAAGGCCGCCTATCTCGAGGAGGGAAGGCGGATACGGGAGAAAGCGCTAAGGGTAAACGATCTGCGGGATAACCGTAATGCCATGCTCATCATGGACGAACTGATTGTGGCACAGCGTACCGAGGTGGCGAAGGCCGCGGAGGTGGTGGAGCTTGCCAGGCAGAAGCTGACGGAGGTCATGCAGGAGCGCAAGATGCACGAAAAGCTTAAGGAAAAGGCCCTGCTCCAGTTTTTGGATGAAGAGAAAGCGGCCGAGGCTAAGGTTGTAGACGAACTGACAAGCTACACCTACGGGCAGCGCGGAAAGGGAAATGGAAATGGCGACTGAAGCGATGGATGTGGGCGTGCAGCCCCCGCTTGACGAGAAAGCGGAAAAGAAGAGATTAAAGGAAGAACGCAATAAAATCAAGGCTGACAGAAAGGCCCAGAAAAAGGAAGCCAAGCAGCGCGCAAAGGAGCTCGACGAGCAGGAGGAGAGGCTTGGCGACGAAGGCGGAGGGCTTTCCGTATTTTTGGTAACACTTGTTATTGTAATTATCTGGATTGCGATTTTATGTCTGCTGATCAAGCTGGATGTGGGCGGTTTCGGGTCGGGTGTGCTCGCGCCCGTCCTTAAGGATGTGCCTGTGGTAAACAAGATTCTGCCGACGGATTCTGCGGGAACTGCCGACGAGGAGGAAGACTATGGCGGTTACACCAGTCTGCGCGAGGCGGTGGACTATATCAGGGAGCTGGAACTGCAGCTGGAGGACGCGCAGGCAGCCAGTTCTGTGGATTCTGAGGCGATAGAGGAGATGCGGGCGGAGATTGAGAGGCTCCAGACCTTCGAGGATGCGCAGGTGGAGTTCGAGCGCATTAAGACAGAGTTTTACGAGGAAGTGGTCTACGCCGAGAATGGCCCGGGTGCGGAGGAATACCAGAAGTATTATCAGACGATGGACCCGACCACAGCGGAATATCTGTATAAACAGGTGATACAGCAGCAGGAGGTGGATCAGGAAATCCAGGATTACGCCCAGGCTTACGCCGAGATGAAACCCAAGGCGGCCGCTGCTATTTTTGAGGCCATGACGGATGATCTGGATCTGGCGGCAAAGATACTGAATCAGATGAGCGCGGAGGACCGCGGTAATATTCTTGGGGCCATGGACGCCGAGACGGCGGCCAGACTGACAAGGATTATGGATCCTGATTCGTAAGCGTCAAAGATATCTCCTGAAGGGGTTGGTTTTTTATGAAAACCACTTCAAAGACGTCGGGAAACAGCCGATATTATATGTGATATATTTCATGCGCTCAGCCGGCCGCATGTTATATATATATGCGCAGACCGGCGCAGGGGCAGACGTCACTGCACGGCGCACAGGCTGCGCGGCGGGCAGGAGAGAATCCCCTGCTCCATACGCGTCAGCGGGTAACACTGACGCTGAACCTTGAAAACTGCAGAAAGGAGGAAAGAACAGGAATGACGGTAAACAATGTAAACGCCCTGGGGTCTTTAGGGACAGTACAGGGAAGCCAGGCGTCTGCGAAGCCGGATGAGGCCGTGCAGGACCGCTTTGACAAACTCATGGACAAAGTGAGCGGACAGCTTGCCTCGTTGAACAAATCCCAGACAGGCGGCGCCCAGACCCAGCCGGCAAAACAGACGATTGTCAGTAACGCGCAGGATCTGGTACAGCCAAAGGATATGGTTAAGACGGACAATGCGGTTCAGACAGCCGATACCGGAAAAACCGGGGAGACGTCCATGGATGATGCGAAAAGCGCTGTGAAGCAGGACGGAAACGGTGAGACGTCTGAGGTGCGGGATGGAAATGCACAGGAGGCAGAAGCCCGCGAGGACGTGGAAGAGGCGGCCGAGGAGCTTGTGGATGAGGTTTCCGATGTGATGGACGTTCCCCGTGAAAAGGTGGAAGAGGCCATGGAAATCCTTGGACTCACGGCGGTGGATCTCTTTGATCCCGCGAACCTGAAACAGCTCCTGCTTGCTTTGACGGACAGCTCAGATGAGTTATCTCTGGTGACGGATGAGACACTGTACGGTAATTTGCAGGATCTTTTCCAGACAGTGAATGACATGCTGGGAACGCTGCAGGAGGAGCTGGGACTGGATGCAGACGAGCTGGAGGCGCTGCTTGCACAGATCAGCGCAGAGAAGCAGTCTGTGGAGACACAGGAGCCCGTAATGACGCCGGGGCTGGAAGAGCCCGAGGTGAGCGTGGAGGGCATGAAGGACTATGCGGTGACCGTGGAGAAGGAAGGCGGCACAGTGCAGGTTAAGGTGACTGTCGATGACGCCAGCGGACAAAAACATGTCAGCGAGCAGATGACAGACACGGCAAAACCCGAGGTGGAACCCCTGACGAAGAAGGGGAACGCCGGAGACACAGGTAAGGGGGAAAGTGATGCGGGACAGAACGCAGGAAACGCTTTCTTACAGAACCTGACAGGGCGCACCGGGGAAGTTGAAGCGCCGGTGGAGCGGCCGGTATACACACAGCCGGAGACGAATCAGATCATGGATCAGATCGTCGAGTACATGAAGATCAACATCAAGCCGGAGACACAGGAGCTGGAGATGCAGCTGCATCCCGCAAGCCTGGGTACGGTGCATGTACAGCTGGCGGCGAAGGACGGGGTTATCACGGCACAGTTTGCGGCACAGAACGAGACAGTCAAGGCCGTTTTGGAGACCCAGCTGATTCAGCTCAAGGAACAGTTTGAGGAGCAGGGCATCAAGGTGGAGGCTGTGGAAGTCACCGTTGCAAATCATGCTTACGGCCAGCAGTTCGGCAGTGAGCAGGAAGCGGCGAATCAGGAGAACGAAGGCGCGAAGAAGAACGCCAGAAGGATCAACTTAAACCTCGATGAGATGGCGGAAGAAGGTCTGGAAGAACTCGACGATTCGGAGCGGATCGCAGTGGAGATGATGCAGGCAAACGGCAGTACGGTAGACTATATGGCATAAGATAACCATGAACAGAAAGGAGTGGAAGTATGGGAGTAGTACAGGAAGTAAAAGACGGTAAATTTGTGGATTCCAATTCCGCGGCGTCTCTGGCCAATGAAAAAAAGAATAGAAAAACAGGAAACGACAGTCTGGATAAGGACGCTTTCCTGCAGCTTCTGGTAGCGCAGATGAAGTATCAGGATCCTCTGGAGCCCACCTCAAACACGGAGTATATTTCCCAGTTTGCAACATTCTCAGAGCTGGAGCAGATGCAGAACATGAGTGCATCCATGGATCTTTTCAGAGCGTCCTCCCTGGTGGGGCAGACCGTGCTCCTGAAGGTATACGACAGTCAGGGCAGACCTACAAACGTGCAGGGTAACGTGGACTATGTGGTTTACGAGAAGAACAAGGCATATCTCTCCGTGAACGGCGAGCTGTATTCCATGGACGATCTGGATACGGTAGCGGATCCTACTTATCTGGAGGCTTACAAGCTGGCGGCAGACTGGCTGAATATCTACAACAAACTTCCCGCGATCGAGCATCTGACAGTTGCCGACAGGGAGAAGGTAGAGAAGCTGGATGAGATGTACCAGGGTATGAGCGAATACCAGAAGAACTTCCTGACGGATGAACAGGTTGATACCATGCAGAAGTATGTGAAGAAGATGAAGGATCTGGTGGCGTCTGCCGGGAATGACAAGGACGACGACGAAGGCGGCGATGATGGCGAAGGCGATGAAGGCGGTTCTGACGGCGAATAGCTGCCGCAGGGAAGGCGCCGGTCTCAGGGAGGAGAGAGTATGAAGATTCAAGGCAGTTCTTTCCCTTCGATAGAACAGCTGCAGGATCAATATTTAAAGACAGGCAGATCCAGGGACGGAGCGCCTGCGCAGGGAGGCATAAGCTTCCGGGACATTCTGTCGACAAAGACGGACGGGATGCAGCAGTCCGGGGAAGTCAGATTTTCCAAACATGCGGCAAACCGGCTGGTGGACAGAAATATTGAACTGACCGAGGAACAGGTGGAACGCCTGAACCTGGGGGCAGCCAAAGCTTCTGCGAAGGGGATAAATGAGTCATTGGTCATAGTAGATTCCCTCGCATTCATCGTGAGCGTGCCGAATCAGACGGTTATCACGGCGATGGATCAGACGGAGGCCGATGAAAATGTATTCACAAACATAGACGGAGCGGTCATTATTTAAGCCGGACCTTACAGGAGGCTTACGGTCCTCGACTGACAGAGAGGACAGACGGTTCCGCACAAGAGTTAAGGAGGTCATTTCACTATGATGAGATCATTGTTTTCTGGCGTGTCGGGTCTTAAAACCCACCAGACCAGAATGGATGTTATCGGTAATAACATCGCGAACGTAAACACAACGGCGTACAAGTCGCAGAACATGGTATTCAGCGATCTGTTATACCAGACCACACAGGCGGCGTCCGGCGCGAATGCGGACACGGGCCGGGGCGGTATCAACGCAAGACAGATCGGTCTGGGCGCCAAGACGGCGGCCATCAATACGGCCATCACGAGGCAGGGTTCCGCCCAGTCCACAAACAATCCCTGGGACGTTATGATTTCGGGCGAATCCTTCTTCATTGTAAACAGCGGTTCCCAGAATTTCTTCACGAGGGACGGTTCCTTCACCATCGACGGTGCGGGCAATCTGGTTATGGCCAGCACCGGCTACAAGGTGATGGGCTGGCAGTATGACGAGGATACGGGCGATATCCGCTCAGACGTGGTTTCCGCTTTGCAGGTCATGAACAGGGAGAACCTGACCGCTGAGGCCGAGGCGACCACCAGGGGTTATGCGTCCGGCATCGTTGACAAGAACGACACCAGCGTGCACAGCAGCGGCGGTAAGGTCATGAGTCTGAAGATCTTTGATGCGGAGGGGTATGATTATTCGGTGCTGATGAGTATCCATGCCATGAGCAAGGATGGGTTGTACTATGTGCAGCTTGACGATATCAAAAACGCAGACGGCAAATCCCTGAAAGACTATTATAAGGTTGCAGATATCAGCCAGATTGCCACCTTTGGCAACGGCGGAAACATGGATCCCGTATCAAAGGTATACGCGGTTCCCGAAGGGATAGACTATACACCGGCTACAGAAGCTGACCCTGGCGCCACTCCTCCTGTTACTGCTTCTCCTGCTAAATTTTTGGTAAACTACCAGTTTGAGGAGATTCTCACCAATTTTGAATCAAATCCCATGATGTCCATCGCGGAAGCGGCGGGAACGCTGAAGGTGACGAAGATTGATGGCAAGGATGTTGCGGATGGTGATAAGGCAACATCCAATAGTAAGGTAACCATGGAGGGCTCTGCGGAATTGACCAAAGATACTTTGCAGAGAGACTATGGCATAACCTATGATGAAAAGGCAAAACAGTATTACTATAAAGATGCGGGCGGCAAGACGGTACCTTTGGCCAATGAGCCCAGAACTGACGCTGAGGTGAAGGCTTGGGCAACGGTGCTTGGAAAGCTGGCCGGCGGCGTGAATATTAACGAGCCCGCTAATGCGACGGATCCTTCTCCGATCAAAGTGAGTGAGGACGGCAAAGTTGTGGTGACTTTTACGGCTGAGTTCACGCCCAACAGGGACGATCTGCAGTATAACAATGCATCCGGGAAATTTGCGGTGCCTTTGGAGTATGTTGCCGATGGCGGCCCGAAGGATGCGGAGGTGCTGCAACGGGTTTACGGCCTGACTGATACGGATAATATAAAATATAACCTCGATTACGTTACGCCTGACGGCCATGCCAGCGTGACGGTCAATGAGTCATATAACGGCAATATGCTGGTGTTTGACACCAAGACAGGTAAGTTTTCCTATATCGGGGCCCAGGGGCAGAATGAAGCGGTGCTGGATTTCAGTGCGATGGCCACGGATATGACCGGCGCGTCCGTGGATCTGGGCCATTTCAGCGACGTCACCATCGATTTTGAGTCGCTGACCAATGTGAACAACGGCAAGGTGTCCACCGCAGGTCTGGACAACGGAGACGGCACCTCGGCCAATCAGGGCACGGGCCGTAAGTACGGTGAGATGATCGGTGTGGAGATCGGACAGGACGGTAAGATCAGAGCCTCCTATGACAATGGCATGACGAAGCTTCTGGGACAGATTGCGGTTGCCAAGTTTGCCAACGCGGCAGGTCTTTCAAAAGCGGGTAACAACCTCTATTCCGCCACCATGAACTCCGGCGAATTTGACGGGATCGGCCAGGATATCACAGCGGACGGCGAGGGTTCCATGGAGTCGGGCGTTCTGGAGATGAGTAACGTGGATCTGGCAGGCGAGTTTACCGAGATGATCACGACACAGCGTGGTTTCCAGGCAAACAGCCGTATTATCACCACCTCCGATACACTGCTTGAGGAGCTGGTAAATCTGAAGAGATAACCGGTTGAAGGGGTAAAAACCCTCAATCCTGAGGGCGTCAAAAGCACAGCAAAAAAATTAGGGGAATTTTTTCGCAGTATATGCGGAAAGTTCCCCTGTTTTGTGTTTGGATGTCAAAAAAATGGTAAATTTTTTTTTGCAGTTTTTGTAGATGTGTGGTAAAATAATTTAGTTGTAAGGGGTAGATTCAAAAAGGGGGCTTGCCGATGGTAGAGGTCACGAAAATTAACGGGGTTAAAGTCTTGATAAACCCTGATTTGCTGGAGTTGGTAGAGGAGACGCCGGATACGGTGCTGTCATTTACTACCGGGCGGAAATTAATTGTAAAAGAAAGTAGACAAGAAGTGAAAAATTTAGTAAAATCGTATAGAAAGGATATTTTTGCAGACTAGTGTAAAAGTGGGTGTGTACATATGGATATAGCTTCAATTATTGGCTTGGTAGCATGTTTTGTGCTGATGATATTCGGCATGGTGTTCGGCAAGAGTTTCTCCATGGTGTTCAGGTTCTTGGATCCGCCGTCGGCTCTGGTTACCTTTGGCGGTTCTTTCATGTGTATTTTTGCGAGTTACACGATACCCGAGTTCGTTGCGGGTCTTAAGAGCATCGGTTTGATTTTCAAGACCTCTACCATGAATGTGCCGGAGATTATTCAAAAAATTATAGATCTCTCCAACGTAGCCCGTAAGGAAGGCCTCCTGTCTCTGGAGGAAGCGGCCAGCGATATCGAGGACGATTTCCTGAAAAAGGGAATTTTGCTGATCGTTGACGGTACCGACCCCGAGCTTGTCCGTGCGATTATGGAGACCGAGCTGGTGAGCGTGGAGGGCAGACACAAAGATAAGATCGGTTTTTGGGAGAACATTGCTGCTATGGGTCCCGCCTGGGGCATGATTGGAACCCTGATCGGTCTGATTAACATGTTGGCCGACCTGTCGGATTTCGCATCCATCGGACCGAACATGGCGGTCGCACTGGTAACCACCTTCTACGGTTCGCTGTTGGCGAACTGGATCTGTGCGCCGGTATCGACGAAGCTTAAGAATAAAAACGCGGAAGAGATGATGGTGAAAGAGATTGAGATTGAAGGTCTTCTCTCCATTCAGGCGGGTGAGAACCCCCGTGTTATTGAGGAGAAACTGAAATCCTTCCTGGCGCCTGCGGACAGAAGCAGCGCCGGATCTGAGGGCGGAGGTGAGGAAGATGGCTAAGAAGAAGCCGGAAGATCCCCCAAAAGGTTCCCCAGCGTGGATGGCCACTTTTTCCGACCTGATGAACCTGCTCCTTTGTTTCTTCGTCCTGCTCTTCTCGATGTCAACGATTGATGAAGTGAAGCAGGAGAAGGTTGTCGCATCTTTCAACCAGATGTTTTCCGTTTTTGATGCGGGAGCGGCGGCGATCGGAGACGGCATGCTGATCAGCAACGGTGTCAGCCAGCTCAATGAGCTGGATGAATATATAAACAGCACAGGTAAGATGGACGACGGCTCGATGGTCTCCGAGGATGTGGCGGAGGAAGTCGCCGAAGCGAAGGAGAAGCTGGAAGAGGCGCAGATGGAGGAGTCCGAAGCGCTGGCCGAGAAGATTCAGGAAGCGCTGGATGAGAGGGACCTGGAGGATGAGGTGGACGTGGTATTTACCGCACAGTTTGTCCAGTTGACCCTGAAGGGAGCGCTGCTCTTTGATTCGGGTAGCACTCTTCTTAAGGATGACGCCAAACCCATTCTGGATCAGGTGGGACTGATTCTGGAACGGTATGCGGATGGCACGATCGAGATAGAAGGGCACACGGATAATGTGCCGATGTCAGGGGCAAAGTATTCTAACAATAACGAGTTGAGCTCCGGGCGTGCGCTGTCAGTGTTTGATTATATTCTTTCAATCACGAATCTCGATCCTGCAAATGTCAAACATGCCGGAAGAGGCGAGTATCTTCCTGTTGCGGATAATTCCACGCCGGAAGGCAGGGCGAAGAACAGAAGAGTGGAGATTAAGATATACAATTCGCTTAGTTCTTATTAACTTGAGTGTAAAAGGAGAAGGCAAAAGCTATGAAGAAGAATCTGATTTCCGTAATTATTCTGGCGCTGTTGATCGTAAATATCGTATTGACCGCCATAATGATGTTCAGTGTGGTCGGCGCTTCCAAGAGTACCACCGCGCTGGTGGACAATATTGCGACGGCTATCAATCTGGAGCTGGCGTCAGGCACAAGAGGGCCTGATGAGGTCGTTTCCATGGCGGATACTGAGACATATTCCTTCGCGGATAATATGACGATCCCGCTGAAAAAGACCGAGGGAGACGACAAGGATCACTACTGTGTCGTTTCTGTCACACTGTCAATCAACACAAAAGCGGAAGGCTATAAGGAATATGGCTCCGCAGAGAATCTGGGCACTATGGAAGGACTGATGAAGGACCAGATCAACGGTGTGTTTGGGCAGTACACAATGGAAGAGGTAAGAGACAATCAGGAGACGATCAAGAAAGAAATCCTGGAAAGAATACAGAATATGTTCGATTCCAAGTTTATCTATAACGTGTCATTTGGTGACATCATGTTTGGATAGTATTGAGAAGGAATAAGAACCACAGGAGGTGAACTTTTCGTGGGAGAGGTACTATCGCAAAGTGAGATAGATAATCTGCTGGCCGCGCTGAGCAGCGGTGAGCTGGACACGGATGAACTGAATGGCGCTGATGACAAACAGGTTAAGGATTACGACTTTAAACGGCCGACCAAGTTCTCGAAAGAACATCTGCGCACACTGGAAATTATATATGAGCATTATGGGCGTCTGCTTTCCACAAGTATGCAGGTGCACCTGAGAAAGAATGTACAGGTATCGGTGACAAGTTCCGAGACGGTTATTTTCTCGGAGTTTTCCAACTCCCTTTCCAATCCGGTTATTTTGGGAATTGTGAATTTCCAGCCCCTTGGCGGGACGATCCTGATAGAGCTGGCTTCCCAGCTGGGATTCGCGATGATAGACAGGATGCTGGGCGGAGCGGGGGATTCGCTGGAAAAGAGCAGGGAGTTCACCGAAATAGAGATGACAATCATAGAAAAAATGATGGTAGTCTGCATGCAGCTGATGCGGGAACCATGGAAGAATGTGGTGGAGATCAATCCGGTACTGGAGCGAATCGAGACAAACTCCCAGTTCGCACAGATCATCGCACCGAATGATATGATTGCTATTATCACCTTGAATATGAAAATAGGCGAGGTGGAAGGATTTATGAATGTATGTCTCCCCTTCTTCACGTTGGAGAGCGTCATGGATAAGCTCAATACGAAGTTCTGGTACGCGAATATGCAGGAGCTGGACGACGAGGATTTCGAGGAATACATCGAGGCCCTTGTCAAGAGAGTGGATGTTCCTGTCACAGCAGTGCTGGGAAAGACGAGCATATCGGTCACCGACTTTGTGAATCTGCAACGCGGCGACATTATACGACTAGATACCGAGGTCGAGCAGGATCTTACAGTGTATGTGGGTAATATTAAGAAATTCACGGCACTCCCGGGCACCAGCAGGGATAAGAACTCTGTGAGAATCACGTCGGTAATCAGAGAGGGGGAGTAGAAGCATGGACGGAATGTTATCACAGGATGAAATAAATGCGCTCTTGAATGGCGATGGCGATTCGGGCGACAGCGAGAGTACATCACCTTTTGACGGGCCGGACGCAGATGATACACTGCTGACGGACGCGGAGAAGGACGCCATCGGTGAAGTTGCGAATATCAGTATGGGCGCATCTGCGACCACCCTGTTTTCGGTTGTGAACCGGAAAGTTAATATCACAACGCCGATTGTCAGGCTGGCGACATGGAAGAATGTACTGGAAGATTACGAGAAGCCCTGCGTATTTATTCTGATTAAATATACACAAGGGTTGGATGGATCGAATATCCTGATCTTAAAGGAACATGACGTAAAGATCATCACCGATCTGATGATGGGCGGCGATGGCAGCAATACGGACGGAGAGTTGGGAGAATTGCATCTGAGCGCGATCTCGGAGGCAATGAACCAGATGATGGGTGCTTCATCCACGGCGCTCTCCACCATGTTCGGCAAGATGATCGATATCAGTCCGCCGGAGGCAAGCCTGATTGATCTCACAGCTTTTAAATCGGGCGGTGAAATAGCTGATTTTCTGGAAGGCACCTTTGTTAAGATTTCTTTCAGGATGCAGATTGACGAACTGGTGGATTCCACTATCATGCAGTTGTATCCGATAGACTTTGCGAAGGATGTTTACGATACTTTCCTTATAAACCAGGAAGGCGATGGAGGTGCAGCATCTGCCGCAGCTCCGGCTCCCGAACCGGCTCCGGCCCCGGCTCCGCAGGCGATGCCACAGGCACAGCCAATGGCGCAGGCGCCGCAGATGGATATGAGCCAGATGCAGATGGGTATGCCCCAGATGGGAATGCCGCAGATGCAGATGCCTCAGATGGGAATGCCACAGATGCAGATGATGCCGCAGATGGCAATGCAGCCTAATATGAACGTACAGCCCGTTCAGTTCCAGAACTTTGCCGGGGACTATAATCCGATGCAGAGTCAGGAAAACATCGAGTTGATTAAGGATGTGCCTCTGGAGGTAACGGTAGAACTGGGAAGAACTTCCAAATCTATTTCAGAAATTTTGGAGTTCGTACCGGGAACCATTATAGAGTTGGATAAGATTGCCGGCGAACCGATTGATGTTTTGGTCAACGGTAAGTTTGTAGCAAAGGGCGAGGTAGTGGTAATCGAGGAAAACTTTGGTATTCGGGTAACTGAAATTATCAAATAATATGTGATAGGAGAAGAGACATGGCAAAAAATATTTTAGTATGTGATGATGCAGCGTTTATGCGAATGATGATCAAGGATATCCTGACCAAAAACGGCTATAACGTGGCGGGTGAGGCTGAGAACGGTGCTAAGGCAGTTGAAAAATATAATGAACTTAAGCCCGATCTCGTACTGATGGATATCACAATGCCGGAGATGGATGGCATTCAGGCGCTCAAGAAGATCAAAGAGGGCGATCCCGGGGCTATGGTTATCATGTGTTCCGCTATGGGCCAGCAGGCTATGGTTATCGAGTCCATTCAGTCCGGCGCCAAGGATTTCATTGTAAAACCTTTCCAGGCTGACCGTGTGTTAGAGGCTGTGAAGAAGGTTGTAGGTTAATGCTCCTTGCGTTATCTGAAAAAACTGACTCCTATGTGCAGTTTGTAACAGTTCTGCTTTTATTTGTCTTTGTGCTGGCTGTCACTGCGTTTGTCACGAAGTGGATCGGCAATTACCAGAAAGGCAGCACTGCCGGGGCGAATATGGAGCTTGTTGAGGCGCTTCGGCTGTCAAATAACAAGTATGTGCAGATTATCAGGGTTGGCCGGAAATATTTGGCTGTTGCAGTCTGCAAAGATACTGTTACAATGTTATCAGAGATTCCCGAGGAGGAGATGAATTTTTCCGAGGGGTCTGTTGGAAGTGCGCTCGGTTTTAGGGACGTACTTGCGAAAATTCAGAAAGAAAGAATCCTGGAAAAAGAAGACGGGCGAGACGAATGAAGAAATATTTTTCCGGATATCATTTGGCAAAATTAATATGCCTGCTGATGATGGCAGGCATATTGTATCTTAGTTGGGGTGAAACCGCTTTTGCGACGGACTCTACGACGAGACCGGTGACTGATACCCCCTATCGGGACTCCAATCTGACAGGTACCTCCAATGAGAGGACAAACCTGGATCCTCCCGGTGCATCGGATAATGCGGATGATCTGGCTGAAATGAATATCGCCAATACGGTGACGGTTACATACAACAATGGTAATGGCAGTGTGAATGGTGCTCTGCGGATTCTGTTGATCCTTACCTTGATTGCTATTGCACCGTCATTGATTATTATGTTAACCTCGTTTACGAGGATTATTATTGTACTCCATTTTACGAGGCAGGCGCTCAATACGCAGACAGCTCCGCCGAATACTGTGTTAATCGGTATAGCGCTGTTTTTGACCTTCTATATTATGCAGCCGACGCTGACTGCGGTTTATACAGAGGCGGTAGCACCCTTTGAGGCGGGAGAGCTGACGCAGGAGGAGGCGATTACGGCTGCAGCCGCGCCGATCAGACAGTTTATGTACGGGCAGACACAGAAAAGCGATGTAAACTTTTTTATGGATTTGAGCCGTACAGAGTGGAATGGTGAATTGGACGATATCCCGTTGAGCGTTCTGGTCCCCGCATTTATTATCAACGAGCTTAGAACGGCGTTTATTATCGGTTTCCTGATATATATTCCGTTTATCGTCATTGATATGGTGGTGGCTTCCACCCTCATGAGTATGGGTATGATGATGCTGCCGCCGACCACGATTTCCATGCCGTTCAAGATTCTGCTCTTTGTACTGGCAGATGGCTGGTATCTGGTGATTAAAGGGGTAGTGGAGAGCTTCTATTACTAAAAACCTGATTGGAGAGGGTGTGGGGAATGACAACCAATGACGTTACAGCCATTGCCGAACAGGCGATTTTTACGATTATCAAGTGCGCAGCGCCGATGCTTCTGGTGTCTTTGTGCGTGGGTCTGATTGTGAGTATTTTTCAGACGGTTACGTCCATTCAGGAGCAGACGCTTACCTTTGTGCCAAAGGTGCTGGCAATTTTCCTGATGCTGATGCTCACAGGACATTGGATTATGAACAATATGGTAGAGTTTATGGCGGGTCTCTGGTCAGATTTTAATCTGTATATCAGATAACAGGGCGGCGGGGATTCCCGGAAAGTGGCGTTATGTTAGACATCAGCTTTAATTATGCGGATTTGGAATATTTCCTGCTGATTCTGGTGCGGATCAGCTGCTTTGTGTATGTGGCTCCGTTTTTCGGTATGTCAAATGTGCCGCACCGGGTGAAGGTTGGGTTCAGTATCTTTCTCTCCTATCTGCTCTATCATGCGGTGGATCACAATGAGGTGGTTTACAACACCCTTCTGGGTTACGCCATGATTGTGATGAAGGAGGCCCTGACAGGTTTCCTGATCGGCTGGGGCGCGCAGATATGCACCACGGTGACCTCCTTTGCAGGAAGTATCGCAGATATGGAAATCGGTTTGTCCATGGTTTCCCTGTTAGATCCGACAACCAGGGAGCAGGCTACCTTTACAGGCGTATTTTATCAGTACATGTTTACGCTTTTTATGATTATTTCAGGTTTATACCAGTATCTTCTGGGAGCGCTGGTAGATACCTTTACCTTAATTCCGATCAATGGCGCGGTCTTTAAGAGCGAAGCGCTGATGGGATCCGTCCTCATGTTTCTGAGCGATTATATTGTAATAGGGTTCCGCATTATACTGCCGATCTTCTGTGCCATGATATTTTTAAACTGTGTGCTTGGCGTACTCGCCAAGGTGTCCCCGCAGCTTAATATGTTTGCCGTCGGCATGCAGTTTAAGGTGCTTGTGGGACTTGGAATCCTCTTTTTGTCGATGCGGATGCTTCCGGCTCTGTCGGACAATGTATTCACACAGATGAAGAGGATGATAGTATCCTTTGTGGAGGGGATGGTTTGATCTTACAGTATAATCTCCAGTTCTTTGCCAAGGAAGGGCCTGGCGGGGAAAAGACGGAGGAGCCTACCCAGAAAAAACTGACTGACGCCCGAAATGAGGGACAGGTAGCCAAGAGTAAAGAGGTGACCAGCGCTTTTGAACTTCTTGCAGCCTTTCTCATGTTCCGTTTCCTGATGGGATATATTGGGACGGCTTTTGTGGGGAATATGTTCCACCTTTACTCCCAGATTCCGGAGTATGCGAAGCTGTATGGGGGCCATGTCCAGACGCAGACTTTTAGGATGCTCTTTACATCGAATCTGCTCAAGATTTTACAGGTGATAGCGCCCTTTCTGATCGTGGGGTTTCTGGTGGCTTTTATCACAAATATCTTACAGGTAAAGTGGAAGATCACCGGTAAGCCGCTTCAGCCGAAATTTAATAAGCTGAACCCTGTGAGCGGTTTCAAGCGTATCTTTTCCAAAAATTCGCTGGTGGAACTGTTAAAATCGTTTTTGAAACTGACGCTGATCGGCTATGTGGTATATGACTATCTGAGAAAAAACATGCCGCCGATCTACCAGCTCTACGATGTTTCCCTGAATCAGGGGATTGCGCAGGTGGGGGATCTGGTTATCAATCTGGGAATCAGGATATCCCTGTTTTATATGCTGATAGCCGCTGCGGATTTTGCCTATCAGAAGATCAAGTTCAAGAATGATATGAAGATGACCAAACAGGAGGTCAAGGACGAGTACAAGAATCAGGAAGGTGACCCGCAGATCAAAGGGAAACAGAGGCAGAGGATGATGGAAGCCTCCAGACGCCGCATGATGCAGCAGCTCCCCGAGGCGGATGTGGTTATCACCAACCCGACCCACTTTGCGGTGGCGATCAAGTACGATCCTGAAGTTTATGACGCCCCCTTCGTGGTGGCGAAAGGCGCCGACTATCTGGCGCAGAAGATTAAGGATACTGCGAAAGAAAATCATATAGAAATTGTGGAAAATAAGCCCCTGGCCCGTATGTTATACGCCAATGTGGACGTGGGCAGCGTGGTGCCGCCGGAGCTGTATCAGGCGGTGGCGGAAGTGCTGGCTTTCGTTTACCACTTGCAGGGCAAAGTCTAGTAACGATTCTGAAAGGAGGTGACTTGCGGTGCCGAAGCTGAAAATTGGAGATGTGGGTGTTGTTTTATACTTACTGGCAGCGTTTATCATGCTGATTGTCCCGATCAAATCGGGGCTTTTGGATGTGCTTTTGGCATGTAATATTGCGGTCGCCTTTACGGTTATGTTTGGCTGTATGTTTGCCAACGAAGTATTGAATATGTCTTTTTATCCGACGATCCTGCTCTTTACGACTATTTTCAGGATCGCCCTGAACGTCTCATCCACCAGGCTGATCCTTTCCGAGGGTGACGCCGGTAACGTGGTACAGACCTTCGGACAGTATGTGGGCGGCGGTGATATTGTCATTGGTGTCCTTGTATTTATTATTCTGATTATCGTGCAGTTTATGATTATCAACAAAGGTTCTGAGCGTGTGGCTGAGGTAACGGCCAGATTTACGCTGGACGCCATGCCAGGTAAACAGATGGCTATTGACGCAGACTTGAATACAGGCGCGATCACGGATGAGGAGGCAAAAAGACGCCGCGAGAAAATTCAGGAAGAATCCAGTTTCTTCGGTTCCATGGACGGTGCCGTGAAGTACGTTAAGGGAGATGCAACGGCAGGTCTGATCATCACGTTTATCAATATCGTGGGCGGCCTCGCGTTCGGTGTTGTCCGGCAGGGGCTGGAGATGAGCGAAGCCCTCAATAAATATACGATCCTGACCATCGGTGACGGTCTGGTGAGCCAGATTCCGTCTCTGCTGATCTCTCTTGCCACAGGTATTCTTGTGACGAAGGGCTCCAAGGAGGCGGATTTTGGTACTGTGCTGATCAGCCAGCTTTTCGGCGTGCCCAAGGTACTGTATCTGGTGGGTGCGGTTCTGGCTTTTCTGGGAATTGTTACGCCGCTGAATCCTGTGGTCTTCGTGGGACTTGGCCTGGTCTTTATTGTGGTAGGCAGAGTTATGGCGGGCACGATTGAGACGGCGGAGATCGAGCACGAGGCGGACGAGGAGGAAGCAGCGGCGGAGGAGATCCGCCAGCCGGAGAATGTCACTTCCCTTCTGCAGGTGGACCCCATCGAGCTGGAGTTTGGTTATGGTATCATTCCCCTGGCGGACGTCAATCAGGGCGGCGATCTTCTGGATCGTGTGGTTATGATCAGAAGACAGATCGCGCTGGAGCTCGGTACGGTTGTGCCGATCATTCGTCTGCGTGATAACATACAGTTGAACCCGAACCAATATATTATTAAGATAAAAGGTGTGCAGGTCAGTGAGGGCGAGATCCTTTTCGACCATTATATGGCCATGAATCCCGGCTATGTGGAGGAGGAGATTACGGGTATCCCGACTTTCGAGCCTTCCTTCCACCTTCCTGCGATCTGGATTACCGAGGGACAGCGTGAGCGGGCGGAGAGCATGGGCTATACCGTAGTTGACCCGCCATCTATCATTGCGACCCATCTGACGGAGATTATCAGACAGTACATCTCGGAGCTTCTGACAAGGCAGGATGTACAGAGCCTGGTGGACAATTTAAAGGAGACAAACCCGTCCCTTGTGGAGGAACTTGTACCCAAGCTTCTGGGACTTGGAGAGATACAGAAGGTGCTTCAGAACCTGCTGAGAGAGGGGATTTCCATCAGGGATCTTCTCACTGTGTTCGAGACATTGGCGGACTATGCGGCCACTACCAGAGATACGGATATTCTGACAGAGTATGTCAGACAGAGCTTAAAGCGGGCGATTTCAGGCAAGTTTTTCCCTGCCAACGAGACGACCAGCGTGGTGACGCTGGATCCGAAGCTGGAGCAGGAGATTATGGCCAGCGTAAAGCAGACAGAGCAGGGAGCTTACCTGACTCTCGACCCCGCCAAGACCAGAGGCATTATGGATTCTCTGGGCGAGGAGGTCAAGAAGCTGGAAGACCTTGGTAAGCTGCCGATTGTGATTACGTCCCCTATTGTGCGTGCGTACTTTAAAAAGCTGACAGAGGACTACTACAAGGATTTGGTCGTTGTGTCTTACAACGAGGTGGAATCCAGCGTTGAATTACAGTCTGTTGGGATGGTGACAGCATAATGATTATCAAAAAATTTACAGCGAAAACTGAAAAGGAAGCGATCGACAACGCCAGAAAGGAACTGGGGGAAGGCGTTGTCGTGATGAACGTGAAACCCGTGAAAAACAAGGGCCTTTTCGCGTTCTTAAAGACTCCCATGGTGGAGGTTACGGTAGCCCTTGAGGAGGAGAGCGAGAAGTATACGGCGGCAGTTTCGGCGATCAACAATGTGATCGCATCCAGCCAGAATAAGGAGAAAGAAGAACCGGAAAAGAAAACACCTGTTATAGAAACAGTTGAGAAGAGGGACAGCGCGATCGAGGAGAAGCTGGACAGCTTACAGTCTCTTTTAGAACAGCAGCTGCAAAAACCAGAGGAAGGAAAAAAAGAGGAGATCAAAGAAGAGAAGACAGTTGAGGAGCCCAAGGAGGAATCGGAGACAGACAAATTTATGCATCTTCTGCATGACACCATGCTGGAGAACGAGGTGGATGAGAAGTATGCGCGGGAGATCATCGACGAGATCGAGCTGATCAATAAGCCGAATATTCCCTTTGATTATGCCCTGGCGAATATTTACCAGAAGATGATTCTCAAGTTCGGAAAGCCAAGCGGCATTGAGCCGGCCGCGAACGGCGGTATCAAACTTGTATTTTTTATTGGGCCCACAGGTGTGGGAAAAACCACCACGATTGCCAAAATTGCCTCGAAGTTCCGGGTAGATGAGAAAAAGAAGGTAGCTCTTTTGACGGCGGATACTTACCGTATTGCCGCCGCTGAGCAGCTGCGCACCTACGCGAACATTCTGGAGGTGCCCTTCCGCGTGATTTACACCGTGGAGGAGATCAGCAAGGCTCTGGAAGATTTTAAAGGATATGACTATATCATGATCGATACGGCGGGGCATTCCCACCAGAACAGTACACAAAAAGATAACATGCGTAATATTATACATTCCGTTGACGATATCGTTGAGAAGGAAGTACATCTGGTTTTGAGCGCCACCACAAAATACAGGGATCTGATCAGCATAGCGGATTCCTATAAGGAGATGGCGGACTACAAGCTGATCTTTACGAAACTGGACGAGACGACGACACTTGGAAATCTCCTGAATCTGAGGCTCTATACGGGCGCTTCCCTGTCCTATGTGACCCATGGACAGAATGTGCCGGACGACATTGAAGATTTCAATCCGCAAAAGACGGTCAAGAGATTGCTTGGAGGGAAGAACTAAGGAGGAGCTGACGTTTACGGCCCGGCCGTTCATGGCAGCAAAAGGAGATTCAAAGGATGGATCAGGCTGAACAGCTGAGAAGGATAATAAAGGGAAGCGCCCCGCCAAAGCGCCCTCTGGCCAGAGTTATCACTGTCACCAGCGGCAAGGGAGGTGTGGGGAAATCAAACACCGCCATCAATCTTGCCATACAGATGCGTAAGATCGGGCAGAAGGTCATTATTCTGGATGCGGATTTCGGGCTTGCCAACATAGAGATTATGTTTGGGGCGGTGCCAAAACATAACTTGTGTGATTTAATATATCAGGGCAAAAGCATTAAGGATATTATCACCTGGGGCCCCATGGAGGTGGGGTTTATATCGGGTGGTTCCGGAATTACCGGACTTTCCAATTTGAACAGGGATGAGCTGAGCTATATCGTTGAAAATCTGGCGGAGCTGGATGAGCTGGCCGACACGGTTATTGTGGATACCGGGGCCGGAATTGCGGATGCGGTGCTGGAGTTTCTGGTGGCCAGCGGGGAGATTCTTCTCGTGACGACGCCGGAGCCCACCTCGATCACGGATTCCTATTCGCTCCTGAAGGCTTTGAGCAGGCATCCGCGCTATCATGCGGATATGACAAAGATTGAGGTGCTTGCCAACAGGGTGTCGGGGGAAGCGGAGGCGCAGGCCCTCTACACGAAACTGGAGACGGTGGTAGAACGTTATCTGAAGGTGCCGATCTCCTATCTTGGCATGATACCGCAGGATCCCCTGCTGGCGAAGGCTGTCATGCAGCAGATGCCGGTGTCTCTGGAAAATCCAAGGGCCAGATCTGCGATCGCCTATGAGATGATTGTGGCGAAGCTGACAAACAGGGAGCTCAGCAAAAATCTCAAAAGACATGGTATGGCGGCGTTCTTTTCCCATATTATATCCAAAAAACAGTAACTCAGCAGGATTCCGACGGAGTAGGAGGTATTTATGTCAGGGCTGTTGTCAAAATATGTGATGCCGGGCGGTGAGGTGGAACTGAAACCGATTGTGAGAGGCCGGGAGCAGGCGGATGCGGGGACGCGCAGGACGCACCGCAGTCAGGTGCTTGGCGTGCTTACGGAGGACCGGGTGGAGATTTCCATGCCGATCGAGGACGGCAAATTGATTCTTCTGCCGGTAGACGGCGAATACGACATGTATTTTTTCGGTGACAACGTGGTTTACCAGTGTAACGCGCGGGTGGTGGACAGATACAAGTACAGCGGCAGATATGTGCTTGTGATGGATCTGACCAGTAACCTGAGAAATTATCAGAGAAGAGAATATTACCGCTTCAGCTGCGCGCTGGAGATGGATTCCAGGCAGCTGGGCGAGGAGGAAATCGCCATTGCTTCGCAGGAGGAACTTTTGCCGGAACTCCCCTTAAAGAGCAGTGTGATTGTGGATATCAGCGGTGGCGGTCTGCGGTTTGTGGCATATTATGCCTATGAGGTGAACAGTCTGATTTTATGTAAGTATCATCTCACTGTGGAGGGAAAGGAAAAGGAGTACCGGCTGGTGGGGAAAGTGCTGGCGGTAAATGAACTCACCCATAAACCGGGCGTGTATGACCACAGGGTACAGTATGTCAATGTGGACCCCCAGGACAGGGAGGAAATTATCCAGTATATATTTGACGAGGCGAGAAAGACCCACAGAAAAATAGAAGGGTAATCCGGGGATGAAAAGAGAGGTTTTCTAACAGAGCGGGATTGCAGTGATGGGAGGTGCAGACAGAGATAAATGAAAAATGTATTACTTGTTGACGACTCTGCACTCATGAGAAGGGTGCTCTGTGATATAATCGAAACAGATAAACGATTCCGTGTACAGGATCGGGCAGTGAACGGTCTGGATGCACTGGGCCTGCTCAGCAGGAAGACATATGACGTGGTGATTTTGGATGTCAACATGCCGCAGATGAACGGTCTGGAGCTCCTGAAGGAGCTGAAGAAGCGTAAAATTTCGGCAAAGATCATCATGGCCAGTACAGACACGGCTGACGGCGCAAAGATTACGCTGGACGCATTGGAGCTGGGGGCACTTGATTTTATTCATAAACCTACCAGCGCGCTTGAGTGCAGGAACGGCACATTTGGGGAGTCACTTCTGCGGATTCTGGCGGCGGTGACGGAACTGGAGCCGCTGTCCCACCCGTCCGCACCCGCCTCTGCGCATACCGCGGCTCCGGCGGGCGCATCTGCTGCTCCGGCGTCGGCACATCCGATCAGGACAAATGCAGCGGGAAGAAATTCCGGCACTGTCCCGGCGCAGTTACCGATGCCGGAGAGGCCGGAAAAGAAACGTCCGCCTGCTCCGTTCGGGAAGGCGGCTTACGATCCGGGTACTCAGATTGTGGCGCTGGCCAGTTCCACCGGCGGCCCGAAAGCCCTGCAGGCGGTGATTCCGAAACTGCCGGCCAATTTAAAAGCGCCGGTGGTGATCGTACAGCATATGCCTGCCGGTTTTACGGCTTCACTCTCAGAGCGGCTTAACTCTTTAAGCGAGCTTACTGTGAAAGAGGCGGCGGAGGGAGATGTGCTTCTGCCCGGCAACGTGTATATCGCCATGGGAGGCAAGCATCTGAATATCCTCAACATGGCAGGAAAGTATACGATCCACTATTCGGATGAACCGGCCAGAGAGGGTGTGAAGCCCTGCGCGAACTATATGTATGAATCTCTGATGGACAGCAGGTTTGACCGGATTTTATGCGTTGTCCTGACGGGAATGGGAGCGGATGGTACACAGGGAATCATGCATCTGAAAGAGAAAAAGAAAATCCATGTGATTGTCCAGGAGGCGAGTACGTGCGCAGTATACGGGATGCCGAAGAGCGCAGTAAACGCTGGACTGGCAGATCAGGCGGTGCCGCTTGAACAGATCGCACAGGAAATCATAACGAACGTGGGGGTAAAATAATTATGGATGTAAGCCAGTATCTCGAGATTTTCCTTGATGAAACCAATGAACATCTGCAGAGCCTGAATACGCAGATTCTTGCGCTGGAGCAGGATCCGGAGAACATGGATACGATCAACGAGATCTTCCGTGCGGCGCATTCCCTGAAAGGTATGGCCGGAACCATGGGCTACAAGAGGATGCAGACGCTGACGCATGATATGGAGAATGTCTTCTCTGAGGTGAGAAACGGTAATATCAAGGTGAATGCGGATATGATCGACGTGCTTTTTCAGTGTCTTGACGCGCTGGAGGAGTACAACACCACGATCAGGGAGAGTTCCGATGAGGGAACCAATGATAACAGTGCGCTGATCAAACGGTTAAACGATATCATGAACGGCGGGGCGGAGCCTGAGACAAAGGAGGAAGCGCCCGCAGCGAAAGCGGCGGACGCACCGGCGGATGGAAGTGCTCTTCAGGGTATCAAATTAAACGAAAATCAGCAGAGCGTGTTAAGCGAAGCCATAAAAGAAGGAAAGAACGTTTACGGACTGACCGTCAGGGTACAGGAGGCCTGTATTCTGAAAGCGGCCAGAGCCTTTCTGGTATTTAAGGCGATCGAGGAGACCAGCGAGATCATCGTTTCCGATCCCTCGTCTCAGGATATTGAGGATGAAAAATTTGATCTGACATTCAGCCTGATCATTGTTTCCGAGTCGGAGCTGGACGGTATCCTGGCAGCATCCAGAAGTGTGTCTGAGATAGAGGATGTTACCGGCAGCGTTTTAAAACTGGAGGATGTGAGCGCCGGAGGAGCGCCGGAGGAGCCTTCGCTGGCGGCTGAGGCCCCTGTACAGGAGACCCCCGCCCCTGCGGTACCTGAAACGCCTGCGCCTGCGGCGCCAGAAAGCGAACCGGCGCCTGCGGCTGCGCAGCCCGCAGCACAAAACCAGGCGCCCGCACAGACAAATGCACCTGCGGCCAGGAAGGCGCCCAACAAGCCTGTGGTAAACAGGACTGTCCGGGTGGATATTGAGAAGCTGGATACGCTGATGAATCTGGTAAGCGAGCTGATTATTGCAAAAAATTCCCTCGTATCTGCGTCGGCCATGTCCGGCAATTCAAGCCAGGCAGTGAACGAGCAGATTGAGTATCTGGAGAGCGTAACCACCTCCCTTCATGAGTCGGTTATGAAAGTGCGAATGGTGCCTATCGAGAGCACGGTTAATAAATTCCCCCGCATGGTGCGCGACCTGCAGAAGAAGCTTGGCAAGAAGATGGAACTGTACATGAGCGGTGAGGAGACAGAGCTTGACCGTACCGTGGTAGACCAGATCGGTGATCCGCTGATGCATTTACTCCGTAATTCTGCCGATCACGGACTGGAGTCCGCCGAGGTGCGTAAGGAGAGAGGGAAGCCGGAGGTTGGATCTATTTTCCTCGATGCGTATCAGGATGGCAATAACGTTGTCATTGAGGTGAGGGATGACGGTAACGGTATCGATACGAATGCCGTTAAGAATAAGGGAATCGAGAGAGGCGTTATCACACCGGAGCAGGGCGAAGCCATGAGCGAGAAGGAGATTATCGGTCTTCTCTTCAACGCAGGTTTTTCCACAGCGAAGGTGGTGTCCGACGTATCAGGACGAGGCGTTGGTCTGGATGTGGTAAAATCCATGATTGAGTCCTTAAGCGGCGAGGTGGAAGTGAAGTCCAGACTGGGCGAAGGAAGTACATGGACGATCAGGCTTCCCCTTACCCTGGCAATTATTCAGGCTCTTATGGTGGAGATCGGCGATGAGAAATATGCCATTGCGCTTGGTTCCATCCAGACGATAGAGGATATCCTGCCCGGAGATGTAAAGCTGGTGCAGGCGAAAGAAGTGATACAGCTGCGTGATCTGGTGATTCCGCTGATCCGCTTAAACGAGATTCTGGATGTTCCCAGCAAGAAGAATCCCGAGGATAATCTGGTGGTTGTAGTCGTTAAAAAGGGCGACAAGATGGCCGGACTTGTGGTGGATGAGCTGATCGGCCAGCAGGAGATCGTTATCAAGTCACTCGGCAAATATATCAGTAAATGCAAGATTATCAGCGGCGCAACTGTATTGGGCGACGGTGAGGTTGCCCTGATTCTGGATGCCAACGCACTGATCTGACGGGAGGGAGGAAAAACATATGAGCGATGTAAAGGAAGCATTGGATGAGCTGAGGCCGGTGGGGGAAACCACACAGTTTATCGTGATCAGGCTTGGGGAAGAACAGTACGGCATTGATATCAAATACATAGATAATATTGTCAGGATGCAGCACATTACCAGAGTCCCCAAGGTGGACGATTACCTGAAGGGTGTGATCAACTTAAGAGGCGAGGTCATCCCGGTTATGAGTATCCGTATCAAGATGGGGCTGGAGCCGGATGTGGAAACCAAGTCCAGCAGGATTATTATCCTGAAGCTGGAGCAGCAGGGTACGATCGGCGTGATTGTGGATGAGGTCAAGGAAGTCGTAACCCTGGAGAATGAAAGAATTGAAAAAGTGGCTTATGACTCGATGGATGAGAAGTCCAATTTCCTGAGTGGAGTCGGTAAGAGCGAGGGAGGTCTGATCTCCCTGCTTGATTTGAATACGGTTGTTTTAGAAAATGTATAGGAGGAGCAAGAGTGGGCGAAATTAACCTGGACAGCATGTCGAATGAATATTTCGACGTGCTGAGAGAGTTGGGAAACATCGGCGCCGGAAATGCCACCACGGCTTTGGCGCAGATGATACAGTGTAAGATTGATATGTCGGTTCCTCAGGTGCAGCTTCTGGAGTTTAAGGAGCTGGGCGAGGCCATGGGCGGCGAGGAAGTGGTGATGGCGGGTATTTACCTCGCGATCGACGGAGATATCAAGGGCAGCATTATGTTCCTGTTGGAAAAAAAGGCGGCAAAGCATCTGGTTGCAAAGCTGATGGGGATGGAGTCGGAGTCGGAGGATCTCTCGGAGATGGAGCTTTCCGCGCTGCAGGAAGTGGGAAACATTATTACGGGCGCGTATCTCAATTCTCTTTCGAGCATTACAAATCTGACCATTTATCCTTCCGTGCCGGATCTGACGGTGGATATGGCCGGAGCGATTTTAAGTGTGCCGGCGATCGAGTTTGCCGCCCTTGGGGACAGAATGCTGATGATTCAGACACAGTTTTTTGATGAGATGGTTTTAGACGGCTATTTTGTCCTGATTCCGGATCTGGATTCCTATAGTAAAATGTTGTCGGCACTGGGGATCAGCATGTGAGTAACCAGTGGCCGGAGATATGGATTAAGAAGTGTAAACGGGAGAATGTGATGCTATGGGTGTAGAGATAAAGGTCGGAATGGCCGACTTAAATGTATGCGTCAGCCCCGACAGGATTTGTACGTTGGGGCTGGGATCCTGTGTAGGTATTGCGGTTCGTGATCCGGTTACCAAGATCGGCGGGCTGGCACATATTATGCTGCCGGATTCTACCACGATCCGCAATAACTCCAACATACCTAAATTTGCGGACACAGGGATAGAGGAGCTGGTGAAGCAGGTGACCAGGAGAGGAGCCAGCAGAGCCAGACTGGTGGCAAAGATAGCCGGCGGCGCGCAGATGTTCGGATTCAGCAGCAACAGCGAGATGGTACGCGTGGGAGAGAGAAATGTGCAGGCGACCAAGAAGAAGCTGGCACAGATGAGGATTCCGATTCTGGCGGAAGATACAGGTAAAAATTTTGGAAGAACAGTAATTTTTTATCCCGAAACCGGGGATTTTGTAATCAGGGCAGTTGGCAAGCAGGAGTATAAGATCTGATCCTGCCGCGGATGGATGATGGAAGGATAGTAAGGTGGACTGGGAAGAAAAGAACAACGAAGAGACGGATGGCGCTGTGGCAGAGGCAGAGGAGTCCGGGGAGGAGTCCACGGAAGAAGTGGAACCCGAGGAGGAACATGAAACTGCTGCCCAGCGCAAGGCAAGGGAAAAAAGGGAGGAAGAGGAGAGAGAGGCGAAGGCCAGAAAACGCAGATTGATCCCTCCTTTTGTCATGTTACTTGCCGGGGCAGTTGTCAGCATTGTCATGCGGATTCTGCACTATGAGCTGCAGACGATGTTGATTATCCTGCTGTGTGTGCTGCTGGGTTTTTATTTTGTCGGGCGGATTTTGCAGATTATGCTTGACCGGTTTGAGCTTCAGATACAGGAAGCACATATGGAGGAGGGTGAAGTGATCGAGAAGGAGCCCGAGTAACAGAACGGCAGTGCATCCGTAGTAAATAATAAGGGGAGCAGGAACTCTGATGGACGAAACAGGCAAAAAGAAACTCTGGGAGGACTATGCAAACACCAAGTCCCCTGAGATACGGGAAAAGATCATATTGGAGTATGCGCCTTTGGTAAAGGTGGTGGCCGGACGTCTCAGCATGTATCTTGGTTACAATGTGGAGTATGAGGATCTTGTGAGTTATGGGATATTTGGCCTGATCGATGCCATTGATAAGTTTGACTGTCTGAAAGACGTCAAATTTGAGACTTATGCAAGTTTAAGGATACGTGGGGCGATTTTGGATCAGATCCGTAAGATGGACTGGATTCCGCGAACCATCCGGCAGAAACAGAAGCGGATTGACGCGGCCATCAAGGAGATTGAGGCGCGGTACGGCAGGAGTGCCACGGATGAGGAAATCGCAAAAAGCCTTGGGATTACGGACGACGAGTATCTTGACTGGCAGTCCCAGATGAAAATCACCAACGTGGTGTCCTTAAACGAGTTTTTGGAGCAGGGAAGCGAAGTGTCCAACGAGGCCGGAAATACCAGAAGCGCGGCCTTTGACTCTCCGGAGGAGATTCTGGAGAGAGACGAGTTGAAGAAGATGTTAGCACAGGCGCTTGAACTTTTGACGGAGAAGGAGCGCAAGGTGATCCTTCTCTACTATTATGAAGATCTGACTCTCAAGGAAATCAGCAATATACTGGAAGTGTCCGAGTCGAGAATTTCACAGCTTCACACGAGGGCGTTACAGAAGATGAGAGGAAGAATGGGGGATTATATCGGGATTCTGATAGATACTGACAAGAAAAAATAGAAGCAGAGGTGTATATGAACGGGTATTTTAGACTGGTTAACCGGGAAGGGGCGTCATCGCTTAAGCTGTTCCCGCCTACGGGCGAGGGAAAGCCGATCGATGTGCTCGATGTGCTTGAGTATCTGACGATGAAGGATTACGCCTGTGAACTGTCTGTCATAAAGCGGGCGGTGGAAGGTGCAGAGAAAGAAGAACAGGAAATCCGTCTCGGAAATGAGACAAGACTGAAAGAGAGAGAATGTTATAAGCTGACGATAAGGCCTGACAAGATGCAGGCCTATGCAAGGTTTTATGCGGCCTCTGAGGGCGGCGAGGATATGACTGCACAGGAGATGATAAGTGATCTGGAGCTTCGTGGCATCAAGTGCGGTATTCTTGTGGACGCCATCAAAGGCTTTTTTAAGCGGAAAGAGTATTGCGAGGATATTCTGGTGGCGGAAGGCAAAGCTCCGGTCCAGGGTAAAAACGCTTATATTGAATACAAATTTAACACGGATAAGAAGGCAAAGCCCACATTAAACAATGACGGAAGTGTAGATTTCTTCCATTTGAATATACTAAATCATTGTGACAAGGGTGAAGTGCTGGCGGTTCTGCATCCGGAGGAGCCGGGTACGCCGGGGATGAATCTTTTGGGGGAAGTAATCCAGCCGGCCGAGGTGAAGAAAGCAACTTTAAAGTATGGACGTAATATTGACCTGTCCGAGGATAAGATGACCTTGACCGCTCGAGTCAATGGCCATGTGGAACTGGTGGACGGGGCTGTTTTCGTTTCCGATGAACTGACGGTAGAGAATGTGGATACTTCCACGGGAAATATTGACTATGAAGGAAACGTACAGATTAACGGCAATGTAGCCACTAACTTTAAGGTGAAAGCCAAGGGTGATATCGTGGTAAAAGGTGTCGTAGAGGGCGCCGTTCTGGAAGCCGGCGGCAATATCGTGATTGCACGGGGCATGAATGGTATGGGCAGGGGGATCCTGAAAGCCGGCGGCAACATCATCTCAAAATTTCTGGAAAATGCGACTGCACAGGCGAAAGGATATGTGGCTTCCGAATCAATCCTGCACAGCAGGGTGACTGCGGGCGGAGAAGTAAATGTGGACGGCAGACGTGGATTTATCACGGGCGGAAAGGTTTGTGCGACAGGAAATGTCAATGTGAAAACCCTTGGCTCCAATATGGGAGCGGATACGGTTGTGGAGATTGGAGCCGATCCCGGAATTAAGGAGCGCATAAGCGAGCTGCAAAAGCAGATTGCGGAGGATACGAAGCTGCTGCAGACCGTACAGCCCACGCTGCTCTCCGCAAGACAGAAGCTTGCTAAGGGCGCAAAGCTGAGTCCGGAACAGATTAAACAGATACAGTCTATGGCGGCATTAAATAAAGAGAAAACCGATGCGGTAGCCGCTGCAGGCAGGGAGATTGAAGAACTACAGAAAAATGCGGCAAATACAGGGGAATCCATGGTTCGCGTGAAGGGCGAGGTGTATCCCGGAACAAAGATCTGTATCGGGGATGTGTCCATGGTGGTGCAGAAGACAGCGCACTACTGCCGTTTCGTCAGGGAGCGGGGAGATGTAAAGATGATGCCGTTTTAGGAAGTGAGGGGGAGTAATTATGGCGATAGGTTTTGTGGAAATGCAGGGCCAGATCACAAGAGCCCAGGATTTTACGACTGTTAAACACAATGAGGACACGAAGGGGCTGGTGGACCAGTCCAATTTCGGGCAGGTGGTGACCAGGCAGGTGGAGAAACAGGTACAGCGGGTTAACCAGAGGGAGAAGGCGGAAAACCGGCAGAAAAAATTTGACGCCAAGGAAAAGGGCAGCAATGAATATCACGGGGACGGCGGCCGTGGCAGAAAAAAGGAAAAACAGGAGCCTGATGGTAAGGTACTGCTGAAAGGTGTAAGCACCTTTGACGCCAAGGGATAGGCGCCGGTAAGCGCAGGACCGGATTACGAAAGGGAGAAACATGAGTGTAATAGAGATCGTTCTGATTATCATTGGCGCAGTGATATTCCTGCTGGGGTATTTTCTGCCGGCAGGAAAAGGAAAGACGGAAGTTAACGAGGATGCACGGCTGATCAGCGAGGCCGAGATCAGAAAAATGGTGGAGGGCGAGACAGAGACCGTCAGGGAAAGGGTCTCCGATATCGTGGACGAGACCATCGGCTACTCGATAGAGAAGACGGAACGGGCCATGGAACGCGTGGCAAATGAGAAGATCATGGCAGTGAACGAATATTCGGACACGGTGCTGGAGGAAATCAATAAGAATCACAAGGAAGTTACCTTTCTTTACGATATGCTGAATGATAAGCATGAGACGTTGATGGCCAGTATCGGGGAAGCGAATCAGATTGTGGAGGAGATCCGGCAGACCGTGCGGGATGCGGAAATCACGGCCGGGGAGACAGCCAAAAAGGCGAAGGACGCGGAGAATGCGGCTGAGGGAGCCCTGATGCGGATTCACAATGCGGAGCTTTCCGCCAGAGAAGCCCAGGATGCGGTGCAGGAGGCTGTGCAGTCCGTGATGGGCGCTGTTGAGGATACCCGGACCGATCTCTGGTCCATCCACAGTGCGAGAACTTATTCGCCGGAAGTGGTAGAGGAAGTGCGGGAATTCGGGCTTGTGGATGAGGAGACATTTCCCGGCCAGGAGCCGGAGACGGAATCTGCACCGGAATCGGAATGGGAGTCAGTAACGGAGCAGGAGTGGGAACCTGTGCCGAAGCAGGTGTGGGAGCCTGCGGCGAAGGAGGAAGAGGCTGTCGAAGTTCAGGAGGAGATTGACTTTCAGCCGATACGCCCGAAGCGGGTGGAGATCATCCATGAGCCGGAGGCTGATTATGTTGCCGAGGAGCCGGAGCTTTCTACAAGCGCTGCGTTTGCGCAGATGGGTATCTTCGGGAACCGGGAACCTGATGGAGGTCAGAGGCAGTTTGACGGCCGCAGGGATGCTGCGTCTGTGCCTGAGGAGCCGCGCGGGGTGGATATCCGTTTTGCCAAAGGGAATGATAACGGGCGAAACAGTAATGAGAGGATTTTGGAGCTGCACAAGGCAGGCAAGTCCAATATGGCGATAGCCAAGGAACTTGGTCTTGGCCTTGGCGAGGTGAAATTGGTGATAGACCTGTTTGAGGGCATGTAGGATGGAGAAAAAATATTACTTTCGGGGGCTCGGCCTCGGGATTATTGTGACGGCAGTCATTATGGGGATTGCGCTGCCAGGCGGCACAAAGAAGAGGGAAATGACTGACGACGAGGTGATAGCCAGAGCGAAGGAGCTGGGTATGATAGAGGACAGCCGCCTGCTTGAACCGACCGGGGAGGATCCGGACAGCGAAGATGCGGCGGCGGAGCCGGAAGAGCCTGTCAGGAAAGATATCGCGTTGAAGGCGGAAGCGGAGGCGGCGGCCGGGAAGACGGATGAAGCAAAGGTTCCGGACCCTTCCGGGACAGCGCCGGCGGCCGCAGCGGAGCAGAAACCGACAGTGGATACGCCGGAGCCTGCGCAGACTGTCACTTCTGCGGCGTCCTCGGAGACCAGACCAAAGCCGGATACCAATGAGATGACGAAGCAGGATGATGATGTGAGTCCCGCGCCGGATGCGGCAGAGGGAGACGATGATGCGGATCCTGTGCCGGGCGGAACGGGTGGGAACCGAGGTACAAACCAAGCGTCTGCCGCCGGGACAAAGAGCGTTACCATCGTAGGCGGGGACGGCTCCTACACAGTGGCGAAAAAACTGGAGACGGCGGGGCTTGTGTCTTCAGCGGCTTCCTATGACACTTATCTGTGCGAACACGGTTATGACAAGAAACTGAGAACCGGGACTTTTCAGATTCCGGAAGGCGCAACCGACGAACAGATCGCGAGAATTGTGACGGGCCAGTGATAAGAAAGATTACAAGAGGAGTGAAGTTATGAAATCAATTAAGGCGAGAGTTTTGGCTACGGTAATTGTGTGTACAATTCTGACATCTTTCATTTGCGGCGGGGTCAGTATCATCAATTCCAGAAAGACCGTGTATGCGGATTCCCGGAAGGAAATGCAGTATGTCTGCGCAAGTCAGGCTTCCGAGCTCAACGCACAGATGGGCAGGGTAGAGCAGTCCGTCAACACGGCGTACAATGTTGCGCTCCAGCAGCTTTCAGATGTGGAGTCCTTTAAAACAAGCAAGGCTTATGTCGATAATTTTACGGCCATCATGAGCGAGATGCTCTATGAAGTGGGCGGCAATACGGACGGTGCGCTGACGGCATATATCCGTTATAATCCCGACTTTACAGAACCGGACAGCGGTGTTTTCTGGAGCAGAAGCAGCGGTGACGAGGAGTTTACGGCGCTGACGCCCACAGACTTTTCCATGTATTCACCGGACGACCTGGAGCATGTGGGCTGGTATTACATACCCGTACAGAACGGAAAACCGACATGGATGGATCCTTACTTAAATTCCAACATTAACGTTTACATGGTGTCCTATGTGATACCGATTACCATAGACGGAGAGTCCATCGGTATCATTGGTATGGACATCGATTTTGAAAAATTTACGGCGGCAGTGGACAGCGCCACGGTGTTTGATACCGGTTTTGCCTTTCTGGCAGACAGTAACGGCAATATTTCCTACCATAAGTCCATCGAGGCGGGAACTGCGATTTCCGGGCTTGAAGATTCCGATGAGATGGTAAGCGCGCTGGCCAATCCGGAGATGGAGGGACAGCCTGTCAATTACACCTATCAGGGTGAATTAAAAGACATGTGTTATCAAACACTTGCCAACGGTATGCACTATGTGCTGACTGCGCCGGAAGCGGAGATGAAGAGCGCGGCAAGCCATATTACCGTGCTGATTTTGATCGGTATGCTGGTTGCGGTGGCGATTTCCATTGTGATAGGGACAATCATGGGTATGGCGATTACAAGACCCATCACCCAGATTAACGAGATTGTATCGAATACGGCCCGGTTTAATTTTGCCAAGAATGCGAACAGTGACAAACTCTGCAAACGCAGTGACGAGAGCGGCAGTATGGCGAACTCCCTCAGAGAGATGCGTGCAAGTCTCCGTTCCATGGTGGCAGATATCCAGAGAACCCACTCAGATCTGGAGGATACCCTGTTGAAGCTGTCCGACACTACCGAGCAGGTTCATGGCATGAGCGGGGAAAACTCAGAGATGACACAGGGGCTTGCGGCAGCCATGGAGGAGACGGCGGCGGCAATGGAAACAGTCAACAATGCGGTCAGCCAGATCAGGGAGCGGGCGCAGACGATCCGGGATAATTCCAAAGAAGGTGAGAGAGCTTCCCTGGAGAGCAAACAGCGTGCAGACGATCTGAAAAATACGACCGGCGAAGCGCAGAATAAGACCACGCAGATGTACCGGGGCGTGCAGGAGAAGAGTGCGGAGGCCATGGAGCAGGCGCGGGCGGTGGAGAAGATCAATCAACTCACACAGTCCATTCTGGACATTTCCGGTCAGACGAACCTGCTGGCTTTAAATGCATCGATCGAGGCGGCGAGAGCGGGTGAAGCCGGCAGAGGTTTTGCGGTGGTAGCCGACGAGATTGGCGGTCTGGCGTCCCAGACATCCTCCACGGTGAGCAACATCAATGGAATTACCACAGAAGTAAATCAGGCGGTGGAGAACATGGAGTCCTGCCTGCAGGAGACGGTTTCCTTCCTGGAGGAGACGGTGCTCAGGGATTACAGCGACTTTATGGGCGTGGCGGAGAAATATACGCAGGATGCCTCTGACTTTGAGGAAAATATGAAGATCATCGGCAGAGAAGTGGAAACGCTGCTCAGTGCGATAGTGGAGATCGCGGAGTCGGTCAACAATATCACACAGACTGTGGCGGAAGCGGCGGACAATATCAGCAGCATAGCCCAGAAGACAGAGGATGTGTCGCAGCTTGTGGAAGGCAATGCGGAGCTGGTGGAGACCAACTCGGAAAATGTGATAAAGCTGAAAAAGATTGTGGAGATGTTCAGGAACTGATATACGGAATTTAGTGCTTCTTTGTGAAATGCCTGCCGGCATGGGCAATAGAAGCACTTTTCACGGTTTCCCCCTTGCATGGGGGATTTTTTTATGGTATAGTATTTGAGTGTGCGCAAGGCGTACGTAATCCAATCAATCACATATACCCAGCCCATGCCGGTGCCCGCAGATGAAAGGGTGGCAGGGAGGCGCAAGGTATATGGCAGATAACCAAATGGAGGTAGAATCATGAGTGTTATTTCAATGAAACAGTTACTGGAAGCAGGTGTTCACTTCGGACATCAGACCAGAAGATGGAACCCTAAGATGGCTCCCTACATCTTCACGGAGAGAAACGGCATCCACATTATCGACTTACAGAAGTCTGTGGGCAAGGTGGACGAGGCTTACCGGGCAGTATTTGATGTTGTGTCCCAGGGAGGTACCATTCTTTTTGTGGGTACCAAGAAGCAGGCGCAGGACGCGGTGAAGACAGAGGCTGAACGCTGCGGTATGTACTATGTTAATGAGAGATGGCTGGGCGGCATGCTCACCAACTTTAAGACGATCCAGTCCAGAATTGAGCGATTGAAAGCGATTGAGACAATGGCGGAGGACGGCACTTTCGAGGTACTTCCCAAGAAAGAGGTTATTAAGATCAAGAAGGAGTGGGAGAAGCTCGAGAAGAATCTGGGCGGTATCAAGAATATGACCAGAACACCCGACTGCATCTTTGTGGTAGATCCCAAGAAGGAGAGAATCTGTGTGCAGGAGGCTCATACACTGGGCATTACCCTGATCGGTATCGGCGATACAAACTGTGATCCCGAGGAGCTTGACTATATCATTCCCGGAAACGACGATGCGATCCGTGCGGTTAAGCTGATTGTATCCAAGATGGCTGATGCGGTTGTTGAGGCGAACCAGGGTGCAGAGGCTGACGAGTATGCGGCTGAGGCAGAGATGGAGAAAGTAGAGGAGGAATAAGACAGATGGCTATCACAGCAGCAATGGTAAAAGAGTTGAGAGAGATGACCGGTGCAGGCATGATGGATTGCAAGAAGGCTCTGAACGAGACCAACGGCGACATGGATGCGGCGGTAGAATATTTGAGAAAGAACGGACAGGCGAAGGCGGAGAAGAAGGCTGGCAGAATTGCGGCTGAAGGTCTTTGCCGTGTGGCGGTCAAGGATGAGAAGACCGCGGCTGTCGTGGAGGTGAACTCCGAGACAGACTTCGTGGCGAAAAACGAAGACTTTCAGGCATATGTGGAAGCAGTGGCGAAGCAGGCTGTGGAGTCTGATGCGAAGGATATGGAAGCATTCCTTGCAGAGAAATGGCATTTGGATGAGTCCAAGACCGTGAAGGATGCCCTTGTTGACAAGGTAGCCGTGATCGGTGAGAACTTAAGCATCAGAAGATTTGAGAAGGTAGCTGCGGCGGATGGCTGCGCAGTGACCTACGTGCACGGCGGCGGCAGAATCGGCGTTATCGTTGAGGCAGCTACGGATGTTGTGAACGATGCAGTGAAGGAAGCGCTTACCAACATTGCCATGCAGGTTGCGGCTCTGTATCCGAAGTACGTTTCCACGGACGAGGTGTCCGAGGAGTTCAAGGCGCATGAGAAGGAGATCATTGCAGAGCAGATCAAGAATGATCCGAAGATGGCAGGCAAGCCTGATAAGGTGATCGAGGGCGCTGTGAACGGACGTCTGAACAAGGAGCTCAAGGAGGTTTGTCTTTTAGAGCAGGTTTATGTGAAGGCGGAGGACGGCAAGCAGACTGTTGCGAAGTATATCGAGCAGGTGGCTAAAGAAAACAATGCAAAGCTTTCCGTTAAGAGATTTGTCCGTTTTGAGACCGGTGAGGGACTTGAGAAGAAGGAAGAGAACTTCGCGGAAGAGGTTGCGAAGCAGATGGGCATGTAAGCGAAGTTTGCAAAGCAAAACACTGTAAAGAAATTATGAGGCTCTGAAACCTTATAATCACGCATTTCTAAGTGATTATGAGGATTTCAGAGCCTTTTTGTTATCTGGGAAGGGAAAGACAGAAATACCGCCTTTTACCGTCTGAAATCGTCTAAAATCACTTCAAGTTGAGTATTACTCAAGTGCGATGTTGAGTAAAATGAGTGTTCACAATCTTCGGCGAAGTTTACTCAATTATAGTGCATCCTTAAAACAATCTCTCATCTCTTTCGTAAACGGTAGATAGTGCGTACCTCGACTGATATGAAGAAGTATGGGAGAATA
>CAMQTN010000011.1 GCA_947037115.1 uncultured Lachnospiraceae bacterium | reverse complement strand
TGCTTTTCCTTTCCTCTTTTGATTACCTCTAATTAGCCATGACCTGCTTCATGCCTTGGCATTATCTCTCCGGATACAACGCTGGATGAAAATGAGATCATCCGTATTTATGGTAAACGCTGGGATATCGAGGTTTTCTTCAAAGTATGCAAAAGCTACCTGAACCTCAGCAGGGAATGTAACTCCTTATCTTATGATGCAATAACAGCCCACACAGCAGTTGTTTTCACACGATATATGATGCTTTCTCTGGAAAGCAGGGAAGCCAATGACAACCGTTCGCTGGGAGAACTCTTTTTGTATTTCTCTGATGAAATGTCTGATATCACATGGATGCAGGCATTTCAAATGCTGCTTCAAATGTTCCGGACAGCCTCAAGCCTTCCGTTTTGAGGGAAAATAGTCTGCCGGGGTAGAATGGAGTGGTTTTTTGGATAACTCCTCCGGCAGGGAGGAAATGCATTGTCTGTCCGGTGAAAATACGATATAATTCTGCATAGAAAAACAGCAGCGGCTGCTGTGCGGTGATCCGATGTACGGCGGCTTTTGCAGAAAATACAGGGAGTGCAGAAGATATGGGAAAGATCAACCGGGAGGATATGCTGGAACTGACAAGGAGAATGACCTTGAAGCGCAACTGCTTTGACCGGATTGCAGGGGCATATATGGATGAAGAAGGATTTGTGGACGGGACATTCAATAAACATTTCCAGAGACTGTCGGCAAAAGACCAGAAGATCAACCTGGATATTGCAAAAGCGGTTCCCTTTTCAGAGACAAACGTGGAGCTGCAGGAGTATGTTTTCGGGGAGGAGGACAGGAAGCCGGGGAGTATCTGGCAGCTCCTTATGGCACTGAGGGAATGCGGGCTGAAAAATGACGCGATGCTGGATGTGTTTTATGAAGAATTCGGAGACAGATACCATGCCGGAGGAAGCTATGCGGTTTACTTTTTCCACGGCAGTTATGATGTGCCGCTGAAAGCCAGTGACAAGGAGAGTCTGTGGGAGTCGGAGGAGGTCTACCAGTTCTTGGTCTGTGCAGTTTGTCCGGTAAATGGCGATTATGAACCGGGGAAGCCTGAATGTGGGTTTCTTTTTCCGGCATTTAAGGACAGGAGCAGTGATACGGAGAGGATTGATGCTTATGCAGCGGACGGGGATTCCCGGAGGGCAGAGGACTTAAGGAAGATTTTGTTTCGCAAGTCCTGAGACGACAGGTTAAAAGAAAATCTTTCAACCTTGATTTGAGGGTCAAATAAACATGCAGGCATGTTCGCCTGACCCATAGAGACAAATTTGATGCCCCGCCAGATTACTGCGGGGCTTTTGACTGGGAAAAAATTTTATGATCTGGTGGTAATAGTCCTGATACAGGAAAGTTATGACTGGTTTAAAAACGCACCCAGCTTCTTATCTTCCGTCTTGATATGTGCGATCAGGACACTGATATGCTTGTTCAGGTTTCCCAATTCTATAATCGTCGGCCCGGATACCGATATTTTGGATGTAATCTCTTTCAGCGTCTTCTTATAATTTTCATGGAAAGCTCTGTGTGCCGGAAGCCCGGGATAACTGCACTGTTTTTGGAGCTGCTCTTCATGTGAAAAATGCTGGTTTACATAATTGTTTAAAAATTGGATGGTTTCATCCATGGAAGAACGTCCTTTGCCTTCGCTGCATGCCTCCAGCAATTTATTCACTGCCTGGATCAATTCCCGATGCTCCTTGTCTATGATTGCATTTCCTGTCTCCAGACTTTTCGTAAACTCATATTTGACCATTGGTATCCTCCTTTGTTTTTGATATTTTGCGATAATATGATACCACGAAAGCAGCTGGGATTCAAGGGAGATTGGGGGAAGCCGGAAAGCGCGGAAGTGAAAAATATGATGGTGGATTCACATGGAGAATGGTAGAATATATAGAAAGACCGACCGGAAATAATATATAAACTTATAAGACGTCCGGATGTAAGGCAAAAGATAAGAGGGGAAAGAGTTTTCTATGGGGACACAATTAGAATTAAAGTTATCAGACGAGCAGAAGTTATTTATTGAGAGGGCGTTACAGGGAGAAAATATTCTTGTGGACGCCTGCATCGGCAGCGGAAAAACGACGGCGATTCAGAATTTATGCAATGCATTACCGGGTACGAAAAAGGTTTTGTACCTGACTTACAATAAACTCTTAAAATTAGACGCAAAGTCGAAGATCAAAAAGAGAAATGTGACTGTGACAAACTATCATGGATTTGCCTATATGACTTTAAAAAGAAGCGGCATATCTTCCGGGATCTCGGATCTGATACAGACATTTATTCAGGAAAAACCACCTGTCGCAAAATATGATATTTTGATTATTGACGAGTATCAGGATATTGAACAGGAACTGGCCGAGCTGTTACAGCTGGTAAAAGACCGCAATCCTGTTATGCAGATGATTGCAGTCGGCGATATGGAACAGAAAATATATGATAAGACCACATTAAATGTGGAAGCATTTATGAAAGAGTTTCTGGAAGAGCATCTGACACTGAAATTTACCCAGTGTTTCCGGCTGTCGGATGGTTTGGCGGCTATGCTTGGGAGGGTGTGGAAGAAACAGATCAAAGGAGTCAACAGCCGCTGCAAAGTGGAAGAAATGAGCAAAGACGAGATTATCCCGTTTTTGGCGGAGCAGATTCCGGCAGATATTTTATGTCTGGGAGCAAGGACGGGAACCATGTCTGAGGTTTTAAACATGCTGGAGGAAAATTATCCGCATATCTTTAATAAGAAGACCGTGTATGCGACCATATCCGAGCAGGATTCCATGGGGAAAGCAGAACCGAAAGAAGATTCTGCCATATTTACGACTTATGACAGCAGCAAGGGGCTGGAGAGAAAAATTTGTGTCGTCTTTGATTTTACGGAGAGTTATTGGGGTGTAAGGCTGGCAAAGCCGCAGCAGTCATATACTGTTTTGAGAAATATTTTCTGTGTTGCAGCCAGCAGGGGAAAAAATCATATTATTTTTGTGAAACCGGAGGAGGCCATGCTGTCTGAGAAGACACTTTCCACATGTATGGCGGAAAACCAGAAATTTGAGGATCTGGATATCAGTGAAATGTTTGACTTCAAGTATAAGGAAGATGTGGAGAAGTGTTTTTCCCTGCTGAAAATAAGGCGACAGATATCGGAGGATACTTCGTCAATCGACATCAGGAGTACGGACGGCCTGATTGATTTGTCGCCTTGTATCGGGATTTATCAGGAGGCGGTATTTTTCAGGCATTATCAAATAGAGGCAGCCATACAGTTAAAGATTTTACTAAATCCGGAGTTGGCCAGACTGTATACGGAAGAGATAAAAAACGGTTCGCTGGATGAAAAGATCTTATTTCTGGTTTCCCTTGAGACGAAGCAGAAAAGATACAGGATGCAGGTGGAAACGCCTTTTGTGAGTGAAGAACAGAGTGAAATGATAAAGAACCGGCTAAACACAAGACTGGACAGGGGCGAGGACGCACAGGTGGAGTGCCGGATCGATTTCTGTGACCGGAAAAGCGGAGAAGTCAGGTTCTCAGTGAAAGGGTATGCCGACGCGGTGAAGGACGGGACCGTATATGAATTGAAATTTGTATCGGAATTAACGCATGAACATTTTTTGCAGTGTGCCAGCTATATGGTCGCCATGAACTTGCAAAAGGGAATTCTATGGAATACAAGAGATAACACATCTTATGAGATAGAAGTGCCGGACAGGACAGCTTTTTTGAATGCAGTGATAAAAACGGTAACGAAGGGGACGATGGAAAATTACTACGGACCGGATTTGCCGGATAAGCAGGCGGAAGGAGCCGTTACAGATATCTTTGCGGTAATTGATACGGAAACGAACTGGAATGATGAGGTAATGTCCATTGGCGTAGTGGCGGCCGATTCCCGGACCTGGGAAAAACTGGATTCCCTATATTACATAATTGACCCGGAATACAGAGTGGGCGGCATGTATGCCGGCGAATTGCGTCCAGACGAAAAAGACGTCTGCGTTGCAGATCGAAAGCGGGCTTTACATGAGATCGGACAGTGGCTGGATACTTATCACGTGCAGAAACTTTTTGCATACAATGCGTCTTTTGATAAGAGGCATCTGCCGGAATATGCGGGATATGAATGGTATGATATTATGCGTCTGGCGGCGTACCGTCAATATAACAAAGCCATACCGGAGTCTGCCCAGTGCTGCAGAACCGGGAAACTGAAACATGGATACGGTGTGGAAGCGATTTTGAAAATGCTCAGTAAAAATACAGGATACAGCGAGACACATAACGCGGTTTTGGATGCGGAAGACGAACTGCATATTATGAAATTATTAGGGCGTAGTATAAGTGAATATGAGATTGCGCATCTATAGAATATTATTTTTTCCAAAGATTGCGCTGTTTTTGAATTGGGAATAGAAAAATCCATATAGACGTGGTAAAATATCAACAGTGCCCAGACGCCCGGATGAGACACCCCATACAATGGTTTTCCATCCGGAAACGCCGGCAGGGAGACTGGTTTCAATTACAGGGGGAGGAAAACGATGCAGTCAGAAAAACAGAAGAAGCAGGCCTCTGCCCTTATCACAGGGGGAAAAATTGCGCTGGTGGCGTTTTTTCTTATTGCGGTCATAGGGGTGATGGAAAGTGCGAAAGCAGGCATAGGTCTGGCGGTCGTCGTGGCGGCCGCAATGCTTTTGGTATTTGGGATACTGGTTCAGCAGTCCAGAAAAAATGCAAAGATGCTTCTTGACAAGGAGAAGGCAGACAAGGAACAGCTTCAGGCAGCGATTGCCCAGATTGAGCGGGAGAAGACTGCGATGGAAAATATTCAGGCGGCTCTCGGTTCCGGTCCCTGGAGTATGGAGTTTGACGAGCGCGGGGAGATAACCTCCTGTATCTGGACAGATACGTTCCGCCGCATGCTGGGATACAAGAATGAATCGGATTTTCCAAACGTGCTGGAGTCCTGGTCGGATCTGCTGCACGGGGATGATAAAGAGTATGTGATGAAGGAATACTGGGATACGGTTAATGACTACACCGGTCAAAAGACCTATGATGTGAAATACCGACTTCTCACCAGAAATGCGGGATGGAGATGGTTTCATGCAGCCGGCCGGCTGTCCAGAAGGGCAGATGGCTCTCCGGTCACTTTTGTAGGTTTTTTTATCGATATTGACGATGAGAAGAGGATGGAGGCGCAGCTGGAAGCACAGAGGGCGGATCTTCAGGACGCGCTGGCTGCGGCGCAGCATGCCAACCGGGCGAAAACCACGTTCCTCAACAATATGTCCCATGATATCCGGACGCCCATGAACGCCATCATAGGCTTTACGTCGCTGGCTGCCGCGCATATCGACAATACGGAGCAGGTACGGGATTATCTGACCAAAATTGCCACCTCCAGCAATCATCTGCTGAGCCTGATAAACGATGTACTTGATATGAGCCGCATTGAGAGCGGAAAGGTAAAAATTGAGGAAAAGGAGACTTCGCTTCCGGAAATTCTGCATGACTTAAAGACCATTGTGCAGGCAGATATCATGTCAAAGCAGCTGGATTTTTATATTGATACGGTGGACGTGGTAAACGAACATATTTTGTGCGACAGACTCAGGCTGAATCAGATTTTGCTGAATCTGTTGAGCAATGCCATGAAGTTTACAAAACCGGGCGGGCTGGTAAGCGTCCGGATTATCCAGAAGAAAAATGCGAAGGAAGGCTATGCCGCTTATGAATTTCAGGTAAAAGATACGGGAATCGGAATGAGCCAGGATTTCTTAAAGCATGTTTTTGATCCTTTCGAGCGTGAGAGAACAAGTACGGTCAGCGGAATACAGGGGACCGGGCTTGGCATGGCGATTACCAGGAATATTGTGGATATGATGGGCGGTACCGTCGCGGTGGACAGCGAGGTGGGAAAAGGAACCACGTTTACGGTATCCCTTCAGTTTAAAACCTGTTCCGGGCCAACCAGACAGGAAACAATTCCGGAGCTGCAGGGGGTTCGGGCGCTTGTGGTAGACGATGATTTCAATACCTGTTCCAGCGTGACGAAAATGCTGTCCGACATCGGCCTGCGCCCGGACTGGACGACATCCGGCAAGGAGGCGGTGCTTCGGGTAAAACTTGCCGGGGAACAGAATGACGAGTATGCCGTATATATCATAGACTGGCTCATGCCGGATATGAATGGAATTGAGGTGGTGAGGCGGATCAGAAGACTGATCGGGGAAGACACTCCCATTATTATTCTGACTGCCTATGATTGGTCGGATATTGAAGAAGAGGCAAGAAAAGCAGGCGTAACGGCTTTTTGCTCCAAACCGATCTTCTTATCGGAGCTCAGGGAATTATTGGAGTCGCCGTTTGCGGTTGAAAATTTGGAGGAGGATTCTCAGGAATCATTTTCCTTCCATGGAAAGAAACTTCTTCTGGTGGAAGATAATGAACTGAATCAGGAGATTGCGGTGGCGATTCTTGAGGAAGTCGGTTTTGATGTGGATGTTGCAGATGACGGCGCCGTTGCGGTAGAGCGGATGCAGGAAGCGGAGCCTGGGCAGTATGACCTGATTCTGATGGATATTCAGATGCCGGTTATGAACGGATATGAAGCGACCAGACGGATCCGGGCGATGGAAAATGCAGATATAGCCGGTATACCGATTGTTGCCATGACAGCCAATGCGTTTGACGAAGATAAAAAGGCAGCGCTGGAAGCCGGAATGAATGGTCATCTGGCAAAACCTGTCGACGTTCCAAAGCTGCTGGAGCTTTTGCGTGATATCGTAAAGCCGGATAGTGCGTTAAATGGAGACTTCCTGTGAAGTCTCTTTTTTTGATATTTTGGCCTGCGTTTCCTTGGAAAATCAGAAAACCGAAAAATGGGTGGAGATTGAATGCATGCATATACCGTGATATACTTTTATATAGTAGAGAAGAGGACGGTCAAACAGTATGAGCAGGAATAAAAAAGCGATGAAAAAGACGGCAAAAAAAACTGCCAAAAGAACTGCCAAAAGAACGATGGGAAGAACCATAAGGAATCTGGTAGTTATTTTGTTGATTCTAACTTTGGGCATATCTACCGCTTTCTTGTCGTATTTGCATTTTTTTGCATCGGCGGACGAACCCTTATCGGGGGATTGGACTGCCAGTCTGGACGTAACGGAACAGGCTGCCGTCATGGCTTTTAGCTGGCTGCAGGAGATAGAAGGCGTTTCCGTTTCATTGGAGGATATAAAGTCTTATATGCCGAATTTGACTATACAGGTCAATTTGACCTTTGAACCAACCGGCCATTCGGCGGGAACCTTCCAATGCAATGTGGTGCCGGAAAGTTATGAAGCCTGTAAGCAGACGGCCTATGAGGCGTTTGCAAAAGAATTTAAGGAGCTTTTGACCGAAAGGCTTCGCATGGCGGGTTATACGGGCAGTATGGATGAGGAAGCCATCGAGGCGCTTGTAACCGAAACCTTTGGGATGTCAACGGATGCCTATTTGACGGCCTATGGTCCGGAACTGTTACCGTCCCTGGAAGATTTGCAGGCGCAGTATGACGGCAGCGGCACCTATGAAGCGGAGGCGGATATTCTGACCAGACAGTTTGAAGACGGCGGGGCTGTTGCCACAAGGGTGGAATCCTATATCCGCAAAGATTCCAGTCTGATTTTGTCTGAGGAAATCGGATCTGTTCCCGCCGGTTTTTCCTCGGATGATTATCCTGTGATGTACACTTTACAACAGGCAGCAAATTAAGCGGGAGTAAGATGCCATGAAAAAAACAATTCGGTTCAGAACATGTTCCATCGTATTGTCTGTCATTCTAATCTGTTCCGTTCTGCCAATCAGGGCGGACGCAAGTTTCGAAATCCCGGGAGTCTGTCAGGTACAGACCGATATCGGCAGCGCAGGCACGGTGAAAACGCTTGATTATGAATACGGCGGCAATACCTATCTCTCCCTGCGGGATACAGCCATGCTTCTTAAGGATACGGAGAAGTCCTTCTCGCTGGAGATTACGGGCAGCACCGTCTCTTTGTATACGGGGAATGATTATACGCCCCTGGACGTGGAAAACGCCCCGTGGGAAGACAGCAAAAACCCGAATATTGCCTTGCGGAGAAATGAATTCAAGGTAAACGGGGAAACGGTGTATTACTATACATTGATTGTGCAGATGCCTTCCGGTGACTACGACTGCTTTATGATGGCGGCGGACTTGGCGATGATTCTGGATGTGGACATTGCCGTTTCCGGGGCGGGTTCCCTGCAGATTCACACGCAGGAGCCCTTCCATATCTCTCCTGCTTCTCTGGAGGAAGCCGGATATTTTTACGGCGTCAACAGTGTGCTTGTAGGAGACGCCACTACCGGGGAAATCTATTATCGGTATCAGTCGGATGTGTCTTTTCCGATCGCCAGCACGTCCAAGCTCATGACCTGTCTTTTGACCATGGAGGCTATTTCGGCGGGGCAGCTTTCCCTTGATGAGCAGGTGACGATCTCCGATGCAGTGCAGTCGCTGGCAGAATCGGGGGATGGGGTGGTTCCCCTGAAAGCCGGAGAGCAGATCAGCGTAGAGGAGCTTTTGGTGGGAGCCCTTCTGCCCTCCAGCAACGAGTGCGCCTTGTGTCTGGCGGAATCTGTGGCCGGCTCGGAGGAGGCTTTCGCTCAGATGATGAACCAGAAGGCGCAGGAACTGGGACTTTCCCAGGCGATTTTTTTCAACAGCAACGGGCTGCCTTTTTACAGGGAGGATTTCATTCCTGCAAAGCGTCAGAACAGCATGAGCGCGGAGGATATGTTCCGGCTGGTATCCTACCTTTTGAAGGTATACCCCCAGATTAAGGACATCACGTCTATGGAGGAAGCAACATTGGAATCTTTGGATTTTGAAGTGAAAAATACCAATCCTCTTCTGCGTAACCTCCCTCAGGTCACAGGCCTGAAAACAGGAACCACCAACAGGGCAGGGGCCTGTCTGGTCACATCCCTGACTGCGGACGACGGAACCGCAGAGCATGATTTGGTGGTGATTGTCTTTGGCACGGAGGATTCCATAGAGCGGGGACGGGTTTCAGGATTGCTGGCAAGATATGCCCTACAGACCTTTGCCGCTGGTACGGGAGAAACGGAATCCGGGGCAGATGACCAGCCCCTCGAAAATTTACCCACACACGCGGAGGCGGCGGTGGATCAGGTTATCCGTACTGCAAGAAAGAGCCAGCCCGCCGGGTAATGCGGAGGAAACATTTTAATCGGCGTTTCTTTGAGGAAACGGCTTCCGGTTCGCATAGGTTTTTGGCGGAACGCCGACAACCCGCTTAAAAACAGTAATAAAATAATTGTAATCATGAAAACCACATTCGGACGAAATCTCCGCGAGAGAGAGCGAGGGCTGTTCTGATAACAGCCGTTTGGCTTTCTCGATGCGGAGATTTCTGATATGTGTGGCAATTCCCACGCCATAGCTTTGCCGGGCAATTTCATAGAGCTGCGTTTTGCCGATTCCGAAATACCTGGCAAGCTGCATGGCATCCAGATGTTCCGTGAAGTGAGCCTGAATATATTCATCTATCTGCGCTGGAAGCGCCTGCCGGTGAAGGGAGACCATTCGGTCCATACAAAGATAGGCGGCGACAGCCTGCATGATATGGGAGGCGGAGGAAATGTAATCCTGTGTGATGATTGGCTGCCGCATGCCGGACGATTTCAGAGCTTCCATGTCAATGTAATAATTTTCACAGCATTTCCGGATCTGGTTCCAACCTGCCTCATGGGAAGGATAGGCGAAGACATGGCCGAAAAATAAATATCCGATCACGATATTCCCAACGATAATCGGGGCAATACTTTCCGTCAGTCCCGCATGGCATTGATAGGTATAAAGCCGTCTGCTTTTTGCTGCAGTTTTGCAGGCCTGCTCATCGCAGTAACGGCATCTTTCCGCGGCCTCTGGGTCCGATCGGATAATCCGGCAGACATCCGCAATCTGCTCCGGATAAGCGGCAAGTTCATGGAAGGTATCGTCAAAGACGGTGATCCGGATGCCGGTTATATGATAAAAGTCGATCAGCAGGGAATGGAGTTCGTCCAGATTGAAGTTAGAAATCATAGATATTCATCCTTTCTACCCAAAATAATAGCATGATTGCGAACAAAATCAAAGTAAAAAGAACAAATATCTATATAAAGCGGGTTCCTTTCCGAATAAAATGAAAGTAACATGGAGCAGCACAGGAAGATGACAGGAAACGTATACAAGGAGCCACATTACAAAAAGGAGATCAGCTATGGGAAAAAAGATGACATTTGCACTGGCATTCTGCAACAGAGGGTTCATGCCTGGGGAACTGATTTACGAGGCAAGGGAAGATATGGTAAAGGCCGTGACAGACGCGGGTTATGACTACATCACCATGGATGCGGCGCTCACCAGATACGGCGGCATTGAGACAAGAGACGAAGGGCTTTTGTATGCAAAATGGCTCAAAGACCATGAGGGGGAATACGATGGGGTGATTTTTTCCATGCCGATTTTTGCGGACGAGAACGGCGCGATCACCGCATTGCAGGATGCGGGGGTACCGATTTTGATGCAGGCGTACCCGGATGAGATCGGCAAGATGGATTTTGCCCACAGGAGGGACGCTTTCTGCGGAAAGTTTTCCGTGACGGATGTGTTTACCCAGTATCAGGTGCCGTTTACCGTTATGAAGCCCCATGTGGTACATCCCCTGTCGGCGGCTTTTGCGCAGAATCTGCGTGACTTTGCGGCGGTCTGCCGTGTGGTAAACGGGATGAAACGCTGTAACATCGGCTGTATCGGCGCAAGGACGACCGCTTTCAAGACGGTGCGGTTTGATGAGATCGCCATGCAGAAGTTCGGGATCAACGTGGAATCCTTTGATTTGAGCGAACTGGTGTTCAAGGTCGGAAAGCTTTCTGATACGGACGGGAAGGTGCTGGCAAAGAAGGCGGCGCTTGAGGCCTATTCCGATTTCACGGGAGTGCCGGAGGATAAAAAGAATACGCTGTCCAGAATTTCGGTGGTGATCGACGAGTACATAGAGACTTATCATCTGGACGCCATTGCACTGCGCTGCTGGAATGAGATGGAAGAGATTCTGCGGGTATGTCCCTGCGTACTGCTGTCGGAACTGAATGACCGCGGCATTACCGCTTCCTGCGAGATCGATATGTGTTCCGCCGTCACCATGCGCGCCATGGCCCTTGCCAGTGAGACGCCCACTACAGTGCTGGACTGGAATAACAATTATGGAGACGATGAGAACAAGGTGATTCTGTTCCACTGCGGCCCGGTGCCTAAGAGTCTTATGACGGATCAGGGCAGGGTGACCAGCCATAAAATGTTTGACAAGACTGATCCGGGTTCGGGATGCGGCACCAATGAGGGGCGGATCAGGCCGGGAAAGGTGACTCTTTCCAACTGCCAGACAAAGGACGGTAAGATCATTGTATATGCCAGCGAGGCTGCGTTTACGGATGATCCCATTGAGGAGGCGTTTTTCGGGTGCGGCGGCGTCTGCGAGATACCGGATATGCAGGAGAAGATGATAAAACTTGCAAGGGGCGGGTTTAAGCATCATACTTCGGTAGGGGCAGGCCACATGAAAGAAATTCTCAGGGAAGCGTTCGTTACCTATCTGGGGTATGAGTGGGTTGAGATTGATTAGGAAAATTGCGGCGGGAGGTTTACCATGAAAATCGCAGGGCTTGATATCGGGACAACAGGCTGTAAGTGTACGGTGTTTGACGAGCAGGGCAGGTATTTGAATAAAGCCTACCGGGACTACCCGGTGCGCCGGGCAGTGGGCGGGCATGAGATCGACGTTTCGGCAGTGATGGAGGGGGTGTACGCGGTGATCCGCGAGATGGCGTCGTCCTGTCCCGATATTGCCGGAATCGGGGTCACCAGTTTCGGGGAGACGTTCATTATGACGGATGAGAAGGGAACGCCCCTGCACCCGGCCATGCTGTACACGGATCCGAGAGGAAACGAGGAGTGCAGGGAGCTGGCACAACGGCTTGGAGAAAAGAACATTGCCCGGATCACGGGGGTGCGGCCCCATGAGATGTACAGCATTTCCAAGGCTATGTGGATGAAAAAGCACCGGCCGGACATTTATCAGGCCGCAAGACACCTGTTTCTGATGGAGGACTATGTGGTTTTCCACCTGACGGGCAAAGCGCAGATCGATTATTCCCTGGCGGCAAGAACTATGGCGTTTGACATCCGGCGTCTGGACTGGAGCCAGGAGATGCTGGACGCCGCCGGGATTGACCGGGCGCTTCTCTCTTCCTGTGTGCCTGCCGGCAGTGTGGCCGGAACGCTGCTTTCGCAGGCGGCGGAAAAGACAGGGCTCCCGGAGCAGACAAAGATCATATCAGTCAGCCACGATCAGGTGGCTGCGGCTGTGGGGGCAGGAGCCTTTGACAAAAGTGTGGCGGTGGACGGCGCGGGGACGGTGGAGTGCCTGACGCCAGTGTATGAGAAGATGCCGGATATTGACCGGATGTATGAGGGATATTTTGCGGTGGTGCCCTATGTGGTTCCGGGTACTTATGTGGCATACGCTTTCTCTTATACCGGAGGCGCGCTGATCCAGTGGTGTGTGGAACATCTGGCAAAGAAGGAGGCGGAGCAGGCCGGGGAACAGGGGATATCTGTCAATGCGTTTCTGGAGAGGGCTTATGCGGACAGGGACGATAAACCCAGCGGATTACTGGTGCTGCCGCATTTTGCCGGGGCGGCGACACCCTATATGGATACCGGGTCTAAGGGTGCGGTTCTGGGGCTCACTACGGCGACTACGGTTGCAGAAATTTACCGTGGGTGCATGGAAGGCGTGGCCTATGAGATGTATCTGAATTACCGGGCGCTGCAGGGCTCCGGCATTTCCTTTGCAAAACTGAACGCCACCGGAGGAGGGGCACGGTCTGCCGTCTGGATGCAGATGAAGGCGGATGTCCTCAATCTGCCGATCACGGCCCTGAAGACCGTGGATGCCGGAACGGTGGGAAGCGCCATGCTGACAGGGGTGGCCATCGGCGTATTTCGGGATTTAAGGGAAGCGGCGGCGCACATGGTGGAGGAGTCGGTTACTTATGAACCGCGCCCCGAAATGCATGCAAAATATATGCAGGTGTTTGCGCGCTACAGCCGCGTATATGAGGCGGTAAGACCGCTGGTGCAGATGGAAGAATAATGTTTTGCCGCAGCATGTGAAATATTGGAAAGTGTGGCTTAATCCGCTCCGTAACGGAACCGTTTGACGTGTGCAAACTCAAACGTGACAACTATTGACCATTATCCCATAAATGTGTAAAATAAAACAGAAAGAGTTGATACTGTAACGAGACGGAGAAAACAATGTATTTAATGTTAAAAGATGTTAAAATACTTTATTTTGACTTTGAGGATTTTGTAGTGGAAGTAATTGATAACGACAGGCTTCCCTTCTGCCTGAGATCCGATATCAGAGAGCCAGGCAGCCCTAAGGATATACTTCACAATGTACAGGCGGTAAAAAACTATTTGAGCAGCCGGGTACTGTCTCTGTCGCGGGACAATGCAAAGCAGATATATGCGGCATTTCAAATCCCGCAAATAGATTCTATCGATAACAGAGTCAACATATGCATCAAATGCAAGGGGGTATCCATTCAGGACAGCTATTGGGTCAGGGAGGAGTCCGAAGAGATATGTTGGAATAATGTGAACATCAGGCAAAATAGACTTCGCGATATTATCAATGTCTCCTTAAGCGGATTCAGTCCCACCATCACTACCAGCACTATCTGTCCGGAACTAACCACAAAGGGACTGTTCCGCAAAGGCTGGATTCATCTGGGAAGCGAACTCTACATGCTGAAATCAGACCGTACCAACAACTATATCAATACAAAGATGGAAATTCTGGCGTCCGATATGCTCGGCTGCTTCGAAAATAAAATTGATTATGTTTCTTATGTGGGAGATATCAAAGAGACGGCAGACGGCACGGAATTCATCTCCATCTGTAAAAATTTCACAAACGAAGAATATTCTTTCGTGGAAGCCTGGGAGGTCATAGAATATGACCGCCGCTGCAACATTGATTTCAGAACTTATTGCCTGCAGCGGTGGGGGAATCAATTCGCCTGTATTCCTGTACTTGATTACATAATCATCAACACGGACAGGCATACGCAAAATTATGGCTTTTTTATGAATAATGACACAGGAAAACTGGAAAAAATGGCGCCCCTGTTTGACTATAACTGCGCGTTGGTTGCAGATTTTTTTCAGCGTGATGCCAGGGATTCATTGAGTCAGATGTTCAATACCGCTGAAACATTGCGGGAGCTGGCATACAAATTCAAGCCATATTCTTCCATCCGGTTTCGGGAGGATAAATTTGTCCGGCTCCTGAATGATAATAAAGAGTATGAACATATATTTGACCAGGTATATCAAAGGATTCAGGAGCTGCAGATCAGTGGCGTTTCATGAAGGATTTGATAAATAGAAAAAGACCGCTGCCTGTGGTAATATTCATGTGTCAGGCTGGCCCATGGAATACAGCTTCAGAGAGGAAGCATAACAGCCTCAGATTCAACAGTTTGCGGCGCAGGCACGGGCTTTCGAGTGTTCATGAGATAACAGCCGTAGAAAAAACGGTAACATAAAGGATGGAATGTAGATATGAGAAAGAGGATATGCGGATGGGTTCTGGGTTTTCTGTGCACCGCAGCGCTTACCGGATGCAGCCTGGCAGGAGAGACAGGTCAGGCGGAGGAAGCGGATCAGGAGCAGACAGAACCCCAAAAAGTGGAGTTGGTTGTCTGGGGAGCAGAGGAAGACAGGGAGCTGATGAACCAGATCATCCAGAGTTTTCAGAAAAACTATCAGGGACAGGCAGATTTTCAGATCACATTCGAGGTACAGGGAGAATCTCAGTGTAAAGACGTATTGATCGGTGGATTGGAGGAGGGAGCAGATGTATTTACCTTCGCGGACGATCAGTTAAATACGCTGGCCGCCGCCGGGGCACTGGAACCCATTGAGAACGCGGATGGGATTAAGAGCAGGAATCTTGCAAGTACAACAGAGGCGGCCTCAGTAAACGGTCGGTTATATGCATATCCGTTGACCGCAGACAACGGATATTTCTTATATTATAACAAACAGTATATTACGGAAGAACAGGTTAAGACGCTGGACGGGATATTAGAGGCGGCGGCTGAAAATGAAAAACTGTTTACCATGGACTGGTCTTCAGCCTGGTATGTATATTCATTCTTTGGAAATACGGGACTTGAAGTGGGACTTAACGATGACGGGATCACAAACTACTGCACATGGAATCAGGCAGACGGGGACATCCGGGGGATTGACGTCGCTCAGGCAATGCTTGAAATTGCGGAAAATCCGGGATTTTTCAGTTGCACGGACGAAGAATTTCTGGAGGGAGTAAAGGACGGTTCGGTGATTGCAGGGGTCAGCGGTGTGTGGAATTCCGTTGCGGTAAAGGAGGCCTGGGGAGAGAATGCCGGAGCCGCCAGACTGCCGACTTACAGCTGTAACGACCGCCAGATACAGATGGCTTCGTTTTCCGGCTGCAAACTGATCGGAGTGAATGCGTATTCCAAATACCCGGAATGGGCAGCCAGGCTTGCCGAATGGATTACGGATGAAGAAAACCAACGGCTCCGTTTCGAAATGCGCGGGCAGGGCCCCTCAAACATTACGGTTGCAAATTCTGATGAGATTATGCAGTCGCCGGCAATTGCCGCTCTGATAGAACAGTCTGAATTTTCCCAGCTTCAACGGGTTGGCGGCAAGTTCTGGGATCCTGTCACAAAATTTGCGAGCAATATGGCCGCGGGAAATCCTTCCGGCCAGGACTTGCAGGAACAGCTGGATGAGATGGCAGAAGGTGTTTCCGCAAGATAAATACATATGTCGAAAGGATTTGTTAATGTAAGATGAAGAATAGACTCACGATACAACAACGTCTGATACTTCCGATAATGCTTTTGGGAATTGTGGCATTGATTTCAAACGCCCTGTCGGTTTTCGGCATTCATAATGTAAATGCGAATGCTTCCAAAATTGTAGATAACGATATGGTAGGTTCGCAGACACTACAGGACATCCGCCATACCACCACGAATATTCATAAGATGGCGCTGTCCCATATTGTCGCGACAGACTATCATACCATGATCACCGTTGTGGAGCAGATCAAAGAAGAAGAAAAAATATTGGAAGCATATCTGGAAGAATATGAAAACTACGTCACGGAAGATGAAGAAGCGATTTACGCGCAGCTTTTGGAAAATTATGATTCCTTTAAACATGCTCTGGTCTTTCTTGTTTGTGCAAGTGCGGACAGCAAGACCCAGGATGCCTATGCTTATGCCAATGGTGATGTTGCCCGCTTCGGCTCTGCCATAGAAGATAACACCGATGAGCTGTATGAAGCTGTAAGCGCAAGGATAGGCAGTGAGAGGGAAAACCTTTTGACAGTCTATATCAGCTCGCTGGTTATTGCGGCCGCATCCATTGCAGCATGTCTGGTATTGGTGCTTGCTGCCATTCGGATTATCGGGAAATATGTGATAACGCCAATCAAGGGTACGGTGAATACGCTTCAGGATAATTCACAGAAACTTGACGAGGTAACCGGGGAAGTGCTGAAACACACACGCACTTCTGGTAAAAGCGCCAGAGACCTTTCCTCTCTCGCAGGTTCCCTGTCCACGGCAATTCAGAAGGTGGCAAATAATGCAACAATCATTAACACCAGCGCCGCTGACATCAAAGGAGATGTTCACGACATGGCTGAAGAATGCAGTTCCATTACGGATTACTCCGCTGCGATGAAGGTGAGGGCAAATGAGATGGAGGCAGCGGCACAGGCAAACACAGAAGTCATTCAAAAGAAAGCCGCCGATATTTTACTGGTACTGGAAGAGGCCATTGAAAACAGCAAGAGCGTAGATCAGGTAAGCAAACTGACAAAGGATATTGTAGAAATCTCATCAACAACCAATCTGATTGCCCTTAACGCTTCTGTAGAAGCGGCGCATGCCGGTGAAGCCGGAAAAGGTTTTGCTGTCGTTGCAACGGAGATCAAGGCTTTGGCACACTCCTGCGGTGAAACTGCCGGGCGCATTCAGGAGGTCAATCAGATTGTCACAAATGCGGTACATAACCTGTCAAAGCATTCCCAGGATCTGGCGGATTATCTGAACGAGACTGTTTTGACAGAATTTCGGGAGATTGTCCGTTCCGGAAAACAGTATAAAGAGGATGCCGATTATGTGAAGGAAATGATTGACGCATTTAACAGCAGGATCGACCGGCTTAGAAATTCTATGACCGAGATAGCCGATTCTATTGAGAGCATTACAAAAGCGATTGATGACGGAGCCTCCGGGATTACCGGGGTTGCAGACAGCACAAAGAGTCTGGTTGGGGATATGGCAGATATTACGGGCCGTATGGATATCAACCGGGAGATTGTGGAGGATCTCAAAAGACAGATGGAGGTATTTTCAGATCTTTAAGGCAAAATGATAATCCCTGGAGAATCAGGGATTACATTTCTTGCAGGGCACATACCCCTGTGCGGTAATACTGTCTCTGCTCTCGGTGCTGTCCTGTCTGTTTGTGGTTGGAAGAAAACTGCAGGAGGGCTTGTGGAATTTTTTCGTTTTGGTGTTCAGAACATAGGTGAGCTCCTTTGTGGCGGGAGTCGCGGCCTTTTGGGGCGTCTCCTCCACGGCAGGCGCACTTTCCGGCTGCGGCTGCGCGGCGGGCTCTGTCTGCCCGGATACGGCCGGGGTGGTGGTCTGTGCCGGAGCGGCCTTCGCAGGCTGGCCTGCAGATGCGGATGCGCTGCTGCCCGTGGGCTCCCCGGCTTTCCAACTCTCGGAGGCGGGTACGTTGAAGGAGACCGACCGGCCGTCAGTGGTGGCAATGATGGTGCCCTCCTCGTCGGTTCTGTATACCATGACGCCGTTTGCCCTGAGCGTGTTCAGGGTTTCCGCGTGGGGATGCCCGTAGGAATTGCCCTCTCCGCAGCTGATCACCGCGTAAAAAGGATCAATGGCCTTAAAAAAATCCTTTGAGGTTGAATATTTACTCCCGTGGTGCCCCACCTTATACACATCCGCACGGATATCAATATTCGTCTTTAAGATATCTTTCTCGGCATTCTCGCCGGCGTCTCCCGTAAACAGGAAGGAACGGGTTCCGTTTTTCAGAAGAAGTGCGATTGACGCATCATTGGGATTATCGTATTCTTTACCCGGAGCCAGAATGGTTATACTGGCGCTTCCCAGTGAATACACAGAATTGACCGAAGGAGTCATTGGTTTGATATGTTTGTCATCCAGCGACTGTATCAGTTTGCGGTAAGTCTGGTTGTCCTTTTCAAAGTTCGAGACAAACACATTGGATATATCAAATTTGGTGATAATGACAGGGGCGCCGCCGATGTGGTCGGCGTCCGGGTGGGTCAATATGAGATAATCCAGTTTGGAGATCTTCTGTTTCTGCAGATAATTTTGGATAGCGGTACCTTTGGTATCGTCGCCGGCATCGATCAGCATGGCATGGCCGCCGCAGGTGACCAGCGTGGCGTCTCCCTGTCCGACGTCGATAAAATGTACGTCCATTTGCTCAGGACTGCTGGCTGAAACAGGCATGCAGACCGACAGCGTGCACCCCAGCAGAAGGGAGAACACCAAAGCTGCATGCAGGATTCTCTGATATACTTTATTCATAAGAACACCTCTTTTTATTCCCGCGGACAGCGGGCCGGGTGGCGGCCTGCGGCGGGATATTTGATTGTCAGTTGGGATGAGTCCAGTATAGCACAGATGTTTCAGGAAAAGGAAAAAATTTTGTTGCGCGGTTGCGCAGATTCTGGTAACCTGATATTGAACAACCGCTTGCGCTATGGGAAAAGCAGGTGGGAAGGGAGCGGTCATGGAGGAGAGGAAGATGACAATCGGGGATATTGCCAGGGAGCTTGGCGTGTCCAAGACAACGGTGTCCAGGGCAATATCGGGCAAGGGAAGGATCGGGGAGCAGACCCGCAGGAGAGTGCTGGAATATATAGAGGCGCACCATTACAGTCCGAATGTGGTGGCAAAAGGACTTGCGCAGAATAAAACCTTTAATCTGGGTATGGTACTGCCAGGAGATTATAATATTGTGGAGCTTCCCTTCTTCCAGAAATGTATGATGGGGATCAGCCGGGTCGCGTCTGCACAGGGGTATGACGTGTTGATTTCCATGGTGACGGCCGATCATATTGCGCAGCTTGAGAGAGCGGTGGAAAACCGGAAAATCGACGGCGCGATTTTGACAAGGACACTGACAGACGATGCGCCTATGCGGTATCTGTCAAAAAATAAGGTGCCCTTCGTGGCAATCGGCGGTACCGAGGACGCGCAGGCGGTGCAGGTTGACAACGATCACAAAAGCGCATGCAGGGCACTGACGGAAATTCTTTTGGACCGCGGCGTTAAGCGCATTGCACTGATCGGCGGCAGTGATGGTTATGTTGTCACAAAGAAACGTCTGCAGGGGTTCGAGGCAGCTCTTGAAAAGAGAGCGGATTTGGATATAGAGAGTCTGGTATTCCTGAACGTGATCCACAGCCGTGAGGTGGACGCTATTGTGGAGGAGATATTGACCAAACAGGTCGAATGTATTGTCTGCATGGATGATTTTCTGTGCGGCTGTGTGCTGAGTACCTTACAACAGCGGCGGATTACGGTACCGGAGCGGATGCAGGTAGTATCCTTTTACGACAGTTCCATACTGGCTAACAGACTTCCTGCGGTCACGTCCATTCGATTCGATGTGGAGGAGCTTGGCCGGAAGGCCTGTGAGCTGCTTTTACGGGTGCTTGAGGGGGAAGAAGTGGAACGCCGGACACTGCTCGGATATGAGGTATGCATACGGGAGTCGACGAAATGAACCTTTTAAGTTTCTTTGAGAGGCACTTGACAAGCTGTTTCCCTTCCTCTATAATAAATCAAAAGCATAACAATTTCTAGTTCACAACAGTATGACATATCAAACATTCTAAACTTCGGGAAATCTATGCTTTTAAATCAAACATTCAAAATTTAAAAGCAGGAGATTCCGGGGATAAGAGGAACACGTCAGGCACCGCTGCCATTCTGCTGACGAGGTGGAAGTGGCGGAGGTGCCCAGGGAATGAAAGACATGCTGTCCCTGTGTGTTTTCTCCTGCAAAACAGGAGAAAACATGGAAAAAATTTCACTGAAAGCAGATTATGTGGTCAAGGAACTGTTTGTCCACGAAAAAGTCAGGAAACAATTCCTGAGTGACATCCTTGGCATTCCGATCGAAGAGATTAAATCAGTACATATGGTGAATCCTTTTCTGAGGAGACTGTTCAGACTACAGAAACAGGGAATCATGGACATTGCACTTGTATTAAATGATGATACGAAGATTGACGTCGAAATGCAGGTGCATATGCAGAAGCATTGGATCAGGAGAGATCTGTATTATCTGGCGAGGATGTATACGGATGATCTGATGCTTGGTGAAAACTACGGAAAACTGCGCCGGTGTATCAGTATAAGCCTGCTGGACTTTAAGTTGTTTCCGGATAAGCGGGAGTACCACAGTATTTATCGCCTGCGGGATGAAACAGGCAGGGAACTGACGGATCTGTGGGAGGTACATATCATAGAATTGGGCAAGACGCTGACGGGAAACACCGTGGATGACTGGATACGCTTGTTTAATGCCAGAAGTCAGGAGGAACTGGATATGATTGCAATTAGGAATGAGAGCATGAGGGAAGCGGTAGAGGCGGTGAAGGAGCTGGGACTTTTCAGGACGCTTAGATGGATTTATGACGATTATTGGAAAGCAAAACGGGATCGCTGGGCTGAGGACGAGTATGTCAGAGAAGAAGGCATTGCGATTGGTCTGAAAAGAGGGAAAGCGGAAGATATCCTGCATTTGCTGGAGAACATGGGCGAAAGAGAAGCACTGCAGGAGAGCCTTGTTAAAAGAATAGAATCACAGAAGGATGAAGAGACTTTAAAAAGATGGCTCCTGTCAGCCGCAAAGGCGGAATCCCTGGGACAGTTTATGGAACAGGAGGGGCTTGGGGAACAGGACGAGGCGTGACGAAGCAGCAGATTTGCCGGGGTATTCCTTGACATTACCCCGGAGGGCTTATAGAATGAAAGTAACAATACATGGAGGTGAGCGATCAATGTGGATGAAAAAAGTATTGGCATATGGTTCTGCGGGGCTGCTGGCGGCAGGACTGATGGTAATGCCCGTATCGGCTCATGGACATCATGCGCAGGCGACGGCTCCTTCGGATCAGATTTGTGGGCTTTGTACAGTGACTGACTGCGTAAATGTGGGACTGCACACCCATGAAGACCGGACCTACTGCGGTTACGACCATGCAGGCGGCTATTGCGACGGTTCCTGCGGTGCGGTGGGAGTATGCACGGTGGAAGGCTGTGCGGAAACCGGATATCATATCCATGACAAACAGACCTACTGCGGTTACAGTCATGCAAGTGGTTATTGCGACGGTTCCTGTGGTGTTGTGAGTATTTGCGGCGTAGAGGGATGCGCGGAGACCGGCCGGCATGTGCATGGGGAGCAGACCTACTGTGGGGCTGCGCATACGAACGGCTATTGCGACAGTTCCTGTGTGATAAGTACGGCGGGAGGACAGAGCAGCGGCCATCACGCAAGACGTGGGCATCATGGGCATCATGGCAGATAATGCTCCAAAATGGCTGACAGAAAGGAAAAGCGGAGAGGATGCGGCTTTGTTTGAAAACAAAACACAGCGGAAAACAGGGGAGCAGTCTGCGGGGAGACAGAACCGTGCGGCGGCTCTCCTGTTTTCTATTGCGATTCCGAATTAATTTGGGAACGTATGAAAAACAGATTGACAGACTCTGTGCATTTTGATATGATTTGACCATGAACAACCGATTGCGCAAGGTGAAAACCACCAAATATCTGACAGAATATGGGAAGCATAAGTGGAATAGCGTCTTCGGCAGGACAGAGAGAGGCAGTGAAACAGCAATTGATGAAAAACGGAGGGCAGGGCAGAATGGATAAGTTTATTGTCAACATCATCCATCGGCCGGAGATGGTACCTGAGTACGCGGAGAAGGTGACCGGACACGGCAAAGAAGAAGATATCGGAAGGAAAGAGCTTTTGACGGAGTCCCTGGATATCTTTAAGACACAGCAGGCGATTGCGCATAAAAACGGTCTTAAGACCACGATTCAGATGACTTATGCTTCTTTGTTTAATGATGAAGCGGTGGCACTTGCGAAGGAAGACCATGAGAAGTATGGCGATGAGATCGCGCTTTCTCTGCTTGGACTTCCCTGCGAGGAGTTTCGGGAGAAATATAAGACAAAGGACTTCTGTATCTGGATGTTTTCCATGGAAGACAAAAAGTCTATTGTGGACGATGTATTCGGTAAATTTCATGACAGATTCGGTTTCTATCCGGAGTCCACGGGTTCCTACTATATGGATGCGGATCTGATCAATTATATCAAAGAGAAATATCCTATGGTGAAGTGTGCCGTGGCGACCTGCTGGGAGGAAGGCCCGAAGGCTTACCACACCTGCAATAATTCCTGGTACACCTTTATGGACGGCGGTCCCTGGGCGCCCTGGATTCCCAGTAAACAGAACACCCATGCGCCGGCGGCGAATGAAGCGGAGGACAGCGGTATTGTGGCGATTCCCCACTTATCCCGTGACCTGATTGCCTGCTATGACGGTAACGGCTCCAATTTCGGTACACATCCGCAAAATGTCCTGCGGAGTATGTGTTATGATTCGAAGACATGGGAATATCCGTATCTGTACAATCTGATTGACCAGTTCAGGGCATTGGCGAAATACAACAACGGTTATGCCTACAATATGATGTTTGTGGGTCCCGGCTGGATGAACAAGATGGGACGCTGGGAGGCGCCCTACGAGCTGCTTCTTAAATCCTACGAGGACGGCATGGCATATTATGGCCAACTCAAAAAGGAAGGTAAGCTGGACGACATGACCATGGCGGAGTTCGCGGACTTTTACCGTGAGAACAGAAGGCTGACGGAGCCGGAATGCGCGCTGTGGAGAGATATTTTGTATGGTTCGGACAAACAGTTGTTCTGGTACTGCGACCCCTACATGAGAGTTTGTGCAAACATGGATCAGGGCGGTGCGATTGTGGATCTTCGGCCGTATGCGGCGAAGCTGGAGTGGCCTGTAGGTATCGGCACGAAGCATGTGACGGACGCTTCCTATCCGTTCCTGATTCAGGAGAAGTACCGTGCGGGTTACTTTACCCACTATGCGGGCGAAGGCACGGTCAGAAGCGCAAAACTTGTCCATAATGGGGAGGAAGTGGATCTGTGCCTGTGCCGGACGAAGGCGCACTTCTCGCAGGAGGACAATACCAGAATATTGACACTCGACCCGGTGGATATCGAGTTCCACGATCTGACAGTGAAGCTGCAGACGAAGATGTACTTCGAGGAAGGGAGTTCCCGGATTAAGATTGAGAGAACTGTCCTGGAGATGAGTGATCCGAACGCAGAAGTGGAGATCAACGAGTACATGGTGGCCTGCTACGGCACGACGGAGTACTCCGAAGATATGTCAAATGTGAAGCTGTCCATAACCGACGGCTCTAAAACAGAGAAGATTGATTACGCTTACAAGTGCCGTGAGGCACAGATTGCAGGCGCCACGGAGGCAGTGGCAGTGATTCCCGAGATTGGGACACGGGTCTCCTTAAGCTGTGAGAAGAAAGAGGCAGCAGGCTATATCAGGGAAGGCTACGCGTTCTCCCCGATGTTCACGTTAGGTTACACGACCAGGTTAAAAGATAAGGAGGTATTTGCGACATGGCTCAATCTGGCAAAGGCAAATTAAATTACAGATGTCCCTCCTGTTTTATGAGAGACTTGGACATTGACATGTTTTATGATAAGGAGAAGAAGGAGTACCACTGCATCCGCTGTCAGTATGTGGGGACAGAGGAGGATGTGCTGGAGAAAAACGAGCTGGTGCGTTTCCGGTATAAGGATGCGATGAAGCGGTTTACCAAGTTCGATTTTGATTAGAGTGGGAAGTACTTCTAAAGACGTCCTGCCATAGGGCGGGACGTCAAGAAGTACTAAGTCTCACTCGGGAGAATGCCTGAAATACGGCATTCTCCGCATTGGTTTGCCTTATGGCAGGGAAAAGGAAGAAGAAATATGAAGTTTTATAAGGGCATGGATCTGTCCACAATCAAAGAGGTAGAGAGTCTGGGCGGGAAATTTTATGACCATGGTGTGGAAAAGGATGTGTTTGAGATCCTGAAAAGCTACGGCATGAATGCGGTCAGGCTCCGCCTCTGGAATGACCCGTATTCGGAGGACGGCACACCTTACGGGGCGGGGACAAACGACCTGTCAACGACGATCGAACTTGCGAAACGTACGAAGGCGCATGGAATGGATGTGTTGCTCTGCATGCATTACAGTGATTTCTGGGCGGATCCGGGAAAACAGCGTGTGCCCAAAGCGTGGCGCGGAATGGATGCGGAACAATTGACCGATACGGTCTATGATTTCACGAGAAAGACCCTGCTTGCCATGAGGGAGGCAGGGTCCTTTCCCGATCTGATTCAGGTGGGAAACGAGCTGACAAACGGAATGTTGTGGCCGCAGGGAAAGCTGCTTGAGTGCGGCAATTATGATAATCTGGCAAAGTTTGTCAGTGCGGGTATCCGGGCGGTGCGTTCTCTGGATCAGGAGCTGCCTGTTATGATTCATCTGGACAACGGCGGCAATGCTCCCATGTACCGGGACTGGTTTGATCATTATATGGAGCGGGGAGAAGATTTTCAGCTGATCGGGCTTTCCTACTATCCGTTCTGGCATGGGACACTGGAAGATCTGAGGGACAACATGAATGATCTGGCGGTGCGTTATGGCAAGGAGCTGGTTATCGCAGAAGTTTCCATGGGGTTTACCATGGAGGACTACGGAATTTATGAAAAGCTGGCGGAAAACGGGCGCAAGGGCTATGCCACGAAACCGGAGCTGGTTGAAAAACTGCAGTTCCCCATGTCGAAAAAAGGGCAGGCTGACTTCATGAAAGCATTGTTTTCCGTGATGGATCAGGTGCCGCAGAACAGATGCAGGGGGTTCTTTTACTGGGAACCTGCGTGGATTCCGGTGCCGGGATCGGGCTGGGCCAATGAAGAAGCGTTGAGATATATAGAGGAAAAGGGGCCGGGCGGCAACGAATGGGCAAATCAGGCGCTGTTTGACTATAACGGTCAATCCTTGCCGGCGCTGGAAGTGATCCGTGATTATATGCCGAAAGAAAAGTGAGGCGGGAAACAGCATATCAGATTCACCGGAAAGCAAGTGACGGCTTGAAATTTCGGGATATTGAGAGTAAAATAAAAGCGGAACGGCTTTTAACGGCTGTTCACTCTATTTTAACGAAAGGATAACAGGTATTTAGTATGAAAAACTGTCAAAACAAATGGGTGCGTGCCGCGATCCCGGCTCTGCTCCTGCACTTCAGTATCGGTACCGTGTACTGCTGGTCTATTTTCAGTCAGGAGATCGCTGACTACATAGGATTTTCCAAGGCAGCTACAGAGTGGGCATTCAGCTTTGCCATTTTCTTTTTGGGAATGTCGGCCGCCTTTTTGGGCAATGTGGTGGAGAAGGACATCCATAAATCCTCTCTGATTGCCGCGGTCACCTTTGCACTCGGTATGGCGGGCACAGGGTTCTTCATTTACTATGGCGGCAGCCATCCAGGCAGCGTTTTGGCTCTCGTAGGTATTTATATCTGCTATGGCTTTATCATGGGTATCGGTCTCGGAACGGGTTATCTGTCTCCGGTAAAAACCCTGATGCTCTGGTTTGAGGATAAGAAGGGTCTGGCCACCGGTCTTGCCGTGGCAGGCTTTGGCGGCGCGAAAGCGATCGCGAGCCCGATCATGCAGGCGCTCCTCGGCAATCTGGGAGAGGGCGGTATCTACAAGATGTTTTATATCCTTGCAGCGGTTTACTTTGTTATGATGTTTGTGGGACATCTTCTTCTGGCGAAGCCCGAAGGGTGGCATGAGCCGCAGAAGAAGGAAAAGGGACAGGGTATCATGGCTACCATCAAAACCCGTCCTGTCAGCAACTATATCGGTATCTGGCTGATGTTCTACATCAACATTACCTGCGGTCTGGCATTGATCTCGCAGGAGAAGATGATTGTAAAATGTATTGGCCTTGCCGGTGTGGTGGGTGTGATCTCCACGGTAACCGCAGTCTTCAACGCGGGCGGCCGTCTGGGCTTCTCCGCATGGGCGGATCATATGAAGGACAGAAATACCATTTATAAGCTGATCTTTATTCTTTCCATCGTGTTTACCGGAGGTGTAATGCTCACCAGAGGTATTGAGGGCGGCGAAGGCAATATTTTCCTTGTAGTTCTGGTGCTGGCGCTTCTGTTTATGGTAAATGCCGGATACGGCGGCGGCTTCTCCAATGTGCCGACCCTGCTTTCCGATCATTACGGTATGGGAAGCATCAGTGCAATCCACGGTATCACCCTCTCTGCATGGGCGTTTGCGGGACTTACGGGAAATCAGATTGCGACCCTGATTGTGAGTAATACGGGCAGCTTCTTTGATGATGGCCACGGCAATTCGATCAACCCTGTAGGATATCAGAACGTGCTGTACTTCACGATTGTGCTCTACATCATTGCACTGCTGATCAGTCTGTTTCTGGTGAAGCCTGCGAATACAGATAAATAAACGGCACAGGATTACAGCTTTTGGGCTAGAAATGGGGCAGGAAGGAAACTTCCTGCCCTTTCTTTGGTTTGTGCGCCATAGGGCGACGCCTGCGGCGTGGAAAACCGGAAGTTTTTCGTGCCTGCACTGTAGATAATATACAGCAAAAACCCCGGAGGGCTCGCCTTCGGGGTTTTTGCTTGTGTAAAAGGGGAATTCTTCGGAATTGCTATTGCCGACTTGACTTCCGTGATCAAGTCTGTAATCAATATAACGCATTTCTTTTATCTGGTCTATAAATATATTACAAAAGAATAACACTATATTAGCGGAAATGATTTACATAGTTAAATAATCATGCTGTTTCTGCAGCTCTTCCGGAATCGGTGTTCCGGCGTTTTTGAGCTTTTGGAACACATTGTCAAAGTGATGGATCTTCTGTGACTGCTTAATGTCGTAACGGGACATAGTCTCCTTGTAGAGCGGGTTTGCCATCAGCTTCTGACGGATTTCCTTTGAGAAAGGACAGTATGTGAAAATGATATTTCGTGCTACTTTATTCAGTCTGGGCGAACCGACGCCTTCGTAAAGAATCCACGACTCATAGTCACGAATGAACATCTCCTTATAACTATTTTTTGCTTTCTTCATAGCGAGCTTGATTTTATCCTTGGCGTCGGTGGAAAGCTCATGGTTTTTACGGTAGAACTGGATGTAGTCGAAATACTCGCTTGTGAGGGAGGCTTCTGAAACATCGTTCCAGCGTGCGCCCTGTACACGTTTGCACATCTCCCAGCGGAAGTCGCCGGTCAGCCGGACCAGAATGTTTGTCAGATCTTCCATCTGGAAAATGGATACCATCATGCGCGCCGGGGTGGTACGTTTGCGCCCCTCAATTTCCTGCCAGGCGATACCGCGGGTACCGACGTTGGGCATCAGAATAATATCGGGGAGAATTTCCACGCCGATGGATTCATTTCCGATACCGATATCGGGATTTGAGTAAGTCACATCCCGGTAATAAGCGCTGAAATCGATATCCCGGATGGCCTTGAAGGAAGCCTCCACCTTATCGACGGATACCAGGGAGCTGTCCAGTTCCTTTAAGACATTGTGCTCCGAGAAAATCGGACAGAAGCTCAGGACACGGCCAAAGGAAATCTTGTTGACGGTCTGGAACATGTTGCGTATTTCGAAGAGTACCTGCTCCATCGGGTCATTCACCATCCGCGCCTCTTCTTCCACCGTGATATTGCCTGTTACTCTCTGCTCGCGCAGGAAGGTGGGGAAGTCAGAGTCAAATTCGTTGCGGCTCGGCGACTTTTTCCCCTGATAGATGGCTGTGAACCATTCATAAATAGAGTAAACACTGCGATTCGGGTCAGTGGGAAGTTTGTCTACAATCCGATACAGATGGGCGGCATTTTCCAAACCGGCCAGATTTTCATCCACATAGCCGAAGTTAAAGAACATTTTTACAACTTTGGGAACGGAAGAGGGATCCTGCACGCTCTTCACGAATGCTTTCTCATAAATGTCGTAGAACTGCTTGGTGATTGTGAGACGCAGTTTTCTGGCAGCATCGTCGGATGCATTCTTATCTGTCATTTTGGCAAAGCTGTTCACAGATTCCCGGAAAGCGGCGGCGGTTTCACTGCTCGCCTCGGCGTAAGTGAGAATCGTATTCAGGGAGTTTGCCACATCAGGCACATCGTCCACTGTGGCGTTTTCCCCTTCGCCGTGCTCCCCAAGGGTTTCCAGCTTTTTGAGGTACGTCGCGACCCTCTGCTGATACATTTCCCGGTCGATGGAAGGCAGATCTTCAATCTGAATCATCATGGTGGAGATCGCCGCCCTCAGTGTAGTGGAATTCTCATCCTGTGACCCGATCCTGTATAAAAGACTTGTGTAGAGATCGAAGAAGTCAAGCTGGTTCTCGTTCATCAACAGATGGGCGATTTCAGCCTTATAGTCGTAAAAGGCACGGCATATGGTAAGGATGCGGTGGATATCCTGATCCGTTTTCATGATAACTCCCGCAAGAAAATCAAGTTTGTGGAATTTGGAGGATTTGCCTGTGACCAGAGCCCTCAAATGCTCATAGTAGCCGTCCAGCCAGCTTTCCAGATCTTCTTCCAGCGTAAGCGGCGCCAAGTCTTCCATATCAGGAAGCGCTCTGGGGGTAATGCCGTGTTTGACACAGAATGACTTATACTCCTCGTAGCGGTCCATCAGATAATGATAAAAATTTTCGCAGTCAAAGCGCCTCAGCTCATACTGGTCGTATATTTCATGAAACTGCCGGAACAAAGAAGCGATGATCATGTTGGTCAGATCCACGCTTTTCTGCATAAGCAGGGGAAGCTGCGCGGCCGTACATGGATAGGAGGCAATTCCTGTGGTTTCCTCCGTTACATAAGTAAAAAAGTGGGATCCGAAAAAAATCTCACAGACGCCGATCACATCTCCCTTTTTCAAATAAAATGTGCCCCCGGGATAGGTGGCGCATACGCTCCCCTTAGCGACTACATGCAGGGCAGTCAGATTCTGCTCGCTTTGAATCAGCTGAGTGCCTGCAGGAAATTCTTTTATTGCCATAAAAACAGTACCCCCTTATACAATTATACAAATTATTACAAAACCCTGTCTCTATCTTATGCCTTCTTGTGGAAAAAGTCAATAAAATGACTGGCCAGGAGACCAGGAGGAACGAGGGTTTCTATATATTTTCAATACTGTACTTTTTTACCCTGTACTTTTTTCAAATTTATGCTACAATAAAAAATGACAGCCTTGTCGGGAGTCGGAGTAAAAATCTTCGATTTTAACTCCACGGGGACTGCTTCGCAGCCTCGCCTTGAAAAGGAGTAAAAATTTCCGATTTAACTTTTAAAACGGTGGTAACTAAGAGAGAACTGAAAACGGAAGAGAGTGATGACAGATATGGATAAAATACAGACAGAGAGCGATATAGCCTACAGACAGCAGGTGGTAAATGAGTACAGGGCGGATGTGGAAAGGCTGGCGCGTTATGTGCCCTGGCTGGAGAGCAAAAAGGGGGCGAGCGTGCAGCAGAGTTATTCGGGATCGGGGATTCAGGAGCATTCGATCTCTTTTCCCGTGTATGACAGTACATTGCTGGGCTTTGTCAAGGAAGCGCAGAGGACAAAGCTTATGGACCGGAACTACAGATATGTCTATAGCCGCTGCAGGATCCGCAGTGCTGAGGATGAACTTGCAGCGGTCAAACGGGCGAGCATTAAGGAGATGGATGTGCTGAAGGCGATTTTGTCCCGTTATGTGATGGAGGGGATGACTAAGGGGAGAAAGTGGTCAGAGGCGGTGGAGAACGGCGTCTTTCTGGCCGCAATTTCTAAAATGAAGGAAAATCTGGATTTTTGGGATCATCCGGTGCAGACCAGGGTGGTCAATACGGCAAAGGAGAAAAAGTAGGATGAGGACGCAGCGAAAACGACACCGAAAGATACTTGTTTAGGGAGATAAAGAGACGATGGGAGAAAAATCAGCACAGAAAAAGAAGTACATACTGGAAACGGCAAGGAAGGTGTTCGTGGAGAAGGGCTACAAGAGCGTGACCATGAAGGATATTGTGGAGGCCTGCGAAATCAGCAGGGGCGGGCTGTATCTGTATTTCGACAGCACCGATCAGATTTTGCTGGAAGTGCTGCAGATGGAGGCGGAAGAGACGGACGACGTCTTTTCGGAAAGAATAGAAAAGGGCGGTACGGCGGCTGATATTTTGACACTCTTCCTGAAAGAGCAGAAAAAGGAGCTGCTACAGAATAAGGATAATTTGACTGTAGCAGTCTATGAATATTTCTTTGCCCATAAGCCGACCGATAAGAACAATATGCTTCGCAGGAGGTTTGACGCAGGTGTCAGAGTGATTGAGAAGCTGATTGAGGCTGGAATTGCCAGTGGGGAGTTTTACTGCGAGGACCCCAAGGGGGCGGCGGCAAATATTATGTTTGTGCTGGAGGGACTGAAGATCAACGGGCAGACCTTCGGGATCACGGAGAAGATGGTGGATGAACAGCTGCTTTATATTATGCAGGGACTGATTACGGAAATCTGACGCAGGCTCGGCAGCCTGCGTCTGGTATTGCCATGGATTACAGCTTCTGAGACATAAGAGAATAAGGAGAAAACAGATGGGAGACGTCAGAAGGATTTATGTGGAGAAGAAGGAACCCTTTGCGGTTAAGGCAAAGGAGCTGAAAGAGGAGATCGAGAGCTTTCTGGGGATAACGAGCGTGGAACAGGTGCGTGTCTTTATCCGTTACGATGTGGAAAATATTTCGGACGAAGTTTTTGAGAGAGCCTGTCGGACAATCTTTTCGGAACCGCCGGTGGACACTTTATACCGGGAGAACATTGACATTCCGGAGAACGGCCGGGTGTTTTCGGTGGAATTTCTGCCGGGGCAGTTTGATCAGAGGGCGGACTCTGCCGTGCAGTGCGTGCAGTTTTTGAAGGAGGATGAAGAGCCGATCATCAGGACCGCAGTGACTTATATGGTCAATGGAAATATCACGGACGAGGAACTTGCGCGGATCAAAGCGTACTGCATCAATCCGGTGGATTCCAGGGAGACCGGCATGGTGAAGCCTGACACGCTGGCGTTTGCCTATGAGGAGCCTGCGGATGTGGCGGTTGTTGGGGGCTTTTCCACCATGCCGGAGGAAGAGCTGAAAACGCTCTATGACTCTCTGGGTCTAGCCATGACTTTCAGGGATTTTCAGCATATTCAGAATTATTACAGCGGTGAGGAGCACAGGGATCCTACCATGACGGAGATCCGGGTGCTCGATACCTATTGGTCCGATCACTGCCGTCATACTACCTTTTCCACGGAGCTTAGGAATGTGAGCTTCGGGGAGGGACGTTACCGGGAGCCGATAGAGAAGACCTATCAGGATTATCTTCATGTGCGGGATGAGGTTTTCAGCGGCAGAGAGGACAAGTTTGTCTGCCTGATGGATCTGGCGCTGATGGCGATGCGGAAGCTAAAGAAGGACGGAAAACTTGACGATATGGAGGAGTCCGACGAGATCAACGCCTGCTCCGTGGTGGTGCCTGTGGAGATGGATTACGGGGACGGCCCTGTGACGGAGGAGTGGCTGGTGTTCTTTAAGAACGAGACCCACAACCATCCCACGGAGATCGAGCCTTTCGGCGGTGCGGCCACCTGCCTTGGCGGCGCGATCCGCGATCCCCTTTCCGGAAGAGGTTATGTCTATCAGGCGATGCGCGTGACCGGCGCGGCGGACCCCACTGTCCCGGTGGCGGAAACCTTAAAGGGAAAGCTGCCCCAGAAAAAGCTGGTGCGCGGTGCGGCGGACGGCTATTCTTCTTACGGTAACCAGATTGGATTAGCGACCGGATTGGTCAAAGAAATCTATCATCCGAATTACGTGGCGAAGCGTATGGAGATCGGTGCAGTCATGGGCGCGGCTCCGAGAAAAAATGTGATCAGAGAAAATTCCGATCCGGATGATATCATCATTCTGCTGGGTGGCAGAACCGGGCGCGACGGCTGCGGCGGCGCAACGGGTTCCTCCAAGGTGCACACGGAGAAGTCCATCGACACCTGCGGTGCGGAAGTGCAGAAGGGTAACGCGCCCACGGAGAGAAAAATTCAGAGATTGTTCCGGCGCGAGGAAGTGAGCCGTCTGATTAAGAAGTGTAACGACTTTGGCGCGGGCGGGGTGTCCGTTGCCATCGGTGAACTGGCGGACGGTCTGGTGGTGGATCTGGACAAGGTGCCGAAGAAATATGCGGGTCTGGACGGCACGGAGCTGGCGATTTCCGAGTCTCAGGAGCGCATGGCGGTGGTGGTGTCCCCGAAGGACGTAGATACCTTCCTTGGTTATGCCGCGGAGGAGAATCTGGAGGCGGTTCCCGTGGCTATTGTTACGAAGGAACCCAGACTGGTGCTCAAATGGCGCGGGGGAAAAATCGTGGATCTGTCCAGAGCGTTCCTTGACACCAACGGCGCCCATCAGGAGACCGATGTCCATGTGGAGATCCCCGAGGAGAAAGAAAACTACTTTAAGAAGACGGCGGCGCCTGTGGCGGAGGCGCTTGCAAAAGGGGATGTGAAGGCGGCGTGGCTGGCACAGTTAAATGATTTAAACGTGTGTTCCCAGAAGGGACTGGTGGAGATATTTGACGCATCCATCGGCGCTGGCAGCGTGTATATGCCCTATGGCGGCAAGTACCAGCTGACCGAAACGCAGGCTATGGTGGCCAAGCTCCCCACTCTGGAGGGAAAGACAGACACCGTAACCATGATGAGCTATGGATTTGACCCCTATCTGTCCAGCTGGAGCCCTTACCACGGCGCAGTTTATGCGGTGACAGAGTCTATGGCGAAGATTGTGGCAAACGGCGGAGACTACAGGACGATCCGATTTACCTTCCAGGAGTATTTCAGACGCATGAGCGGGGAACCCTCCCGCTGGAGCCAGCCTTTTTCGGCTCTTCTCGGCGCATACGACGCCCAGATGAAGTACGGCCTGCCCTCCATAGGAGGCAAGGATTCCATGTCCGGCACTTTTAACGATATCGATGTGCCGCCTACGCTGGTATCCTTTGCGGTGAATGTGAATAAGAGCGGTAATATTGTGACCCCCGAGTTAAAATATCCGGGTGACAGGCTCGTGCGGTTCCGTATCGCACGGGATGAATATGACCTTCCGGTTTATGAAAAAGTGATGACACTCTATGATCAGATTATGACATTGATGTCAGAGTATACTGACACAGATATCATAAAAGGAATACCCGTCAAAATGACGAAAAGAAAGATCGTGGCGGCTTACGCGCTGGATGCTAAGGGTGTGGTGGCGGCCATAAGCAAGATGGCATTCGGCAACGGTCTGGGTGTGGCGGTGGATTCCTCCTATAAGGCGGAATCGCTCTTTGACAACGGCCTTGGTGATATTGTGGCGGAGATGCCGGCAAAAGAGGTGCACCGCTTAAAGACGCTGGGGATCGATTATGAGGAGATCGGTACGGTGACCGCAGACGGCGTGTTCAGTTATGGTTCCATGAAACTGGAACAGAAGGAAGCGCTGCAGGCGTGGAAGTCCAAACTGGACAAGGTATTCCCCTACACGGCAGGCAAGGATAAGAGCCCGGTCGCTTCCCCTGTGTATCGCGCGGACAAAGTTTATGTGTGTAAGAATAAGGTGGCAAAGCCCACTGTATTTATCCCGGTGTTCCCGGGTACAAACTGCGAGTATGACAGTGCGAAAGCATTTGAGAATGCAGGGGCACAGGCGGTTGTGAAGGTATTTAAAAATCAGAACGCGGCGGATATCAGGGAGAGCGTGGAAGCCTTCGGACAGGCCATTGGTCAGGCGCAGATCATTATGTTCCCGGGCGGCTTCTCTGCGGGTGACGAACCGGACGGTTCCGCCAAGTTTTTTGCCACGGCCTTTCAGAATGAGAAGATGAAGGAGGCTGTGATGAAGCTGCTCAACGAGCGGGACGGCCTTGCGCTGGGAATCTGTAACGGTTTTCAGGCGCTGATCAAGCTGGGGCTCGTGCCTTACGGTGAGATCTGCGGGCAGGAGGAGGACTCTCCGACTCTGACCTTCAATACGGTGAACCGTCATATTTCCAAGATGGCCTACCTCAAGGTGGTTTCCAACAAGTCTCCCTGGCTTGCTGGAGCAGAACTTGGCCAGACTTATGTAAACCCGGCTTCCCACGGTGAGGGCAGGTTTGTCGCGCCGAAGGAGTGGATCGACAGGCTGTTTGCAAACGGGCAGGTAGCTACCCAGTATGCGGACTGCGACGGCAATGTTTCCATGGATGAGGAGTGGAACATCAACGGTTCCTATGCGTCCATCGAGGGTATTACCTCCCCGGATGGCCGTATCCTGGGAAAGATGGCGCATTCCGAGAGAAGAGGGGACGCTGTGGCGGTGAATATCTACGGTGAGCAGGATATGAAGATTTTTGAGAGCGGGGTTGGGTATTTCAAGTAAAATGATTGCAACATAGGAAAACAGGTACAGGGGGCTGCTTTTGCAGTCCCCTGTTGTTTGGCTCGATAATAGAAAAATGTTACAAAGTAAGAAGTAATAATGAAGAAAAAAGTTGCACAGATATTGTATAATTGATAGAAAAATGTTACAACATAAATATGGCCGTGATAAAATTCTGGGGAAGGAGATTTTATGCTGCGAAGAAAAGCCTATGAAAGGTTGTCGAGCTGGAAGAGAGATCCTGTGAAAAAAGCGCTCTGCATTGTGGGGGCAAGGCAGATCGGCAAGACCACATTGATAAGGGAATTCGGGAAAAAAGAGTACACATATTTTGTCGAGATTAATTTTGTTACCGATGAGAAAGCGGCGGCAATTTTCGATGGGCGTCTTACAGCGGACGAGATTATTACGAATCTCACAGCCTATGTGCAAACAGCCTTGGAACCGGGGGAGACTTTGATTTTGCTGGATGAAGTGCAGGAATGTCCAAGAGCCAGATCAGCGATTAAGTTTCTGGTGGAAGACGGCAGGTTTGACTATATAGAGTCGGGTTCTCTTTTGGGCGTGCGGTACCAGGAAATTCAATCTTATCCCGTTGGTTTTGAAGAAATTTACCGAATGTATCCGCTTGATTTTGAGGAGTTTCTCTGGGCGAATGGCGTGCAGAGCGACACGATCGATTATTTGCGGGAATGTTTTGAAAAGACCACGCGGGTATCAGATTCGGTTCATGATACGATGAACAGGCTTTTTTACAGTTATATGATCATTGGCGGTATGCCGGAAAATGTGCAGATTTATGTGGATACACATGATGTTGCCAGAGTCATTCGCAATCAGCGCAGTATTTTGGAATTGTACAGACTGGATATAGCAAAATATGCCGTTGGAAATGACAGACAGAAGGCGAAAGCTATCTTTGACAGTATTCCTTCTCAATTAAATGAAAAAAACAGAAGATTTATTTTAACGGCGATTGATCCTCATGGAAGACAGCAGCGATATGAAGACAGCTTTAACTGGCTTGCGGACGCGGGGGTTGCTTTGCCCTGTTATAATGTGAGAGAGCCGCAGCCGCCCTTACAGCTCAATGAAAAAAGGAACCTGTTTAAGCTGTTTATGAATGACACGGGATTGTTGTGTGCAGCTTGTATGGAGAATATACAGTTTTCCATTTTACAGGGAGAACTGGACATCAATATGGGAAGTATTTTGGAAAATATGATAGCCCAGCAGTTAATTTGCAATGGCTACGACTTACATTATTATGATTCGAAAAAGACAGGAGAAATTGACTTTGTGGTACAGAGAGGGATGGCGGTTGATCTTGTAGAAGTGAAATCAGGAGGAGACTATAAAAAGCATCCGGCCCTGCATCGTATGACCGCAGTGGATAACTGGAAATTCGGGAAATGTATGGTATTTTGCCGGTCAAATGTAGCGAAAGAGGACAGGATCGTTTACCTGCCGTGGTATCTGGTCATGTTTTATAAGAAGGAGGAGATTCCCGAGCATTTGATCTATCAGGTGGATTTATCGGGGCTTTAAAAAAGTTGCCCTTGACACCCTTTCTCCCAAGTGGTATTCTATAACCAATTTAACAAGGTAAACCGTTGAAGCGGAGATAACGGTGATGATGCCTTTACAGAGAGCCTGTGTTGCTGAGAGTCAGGTAAGAAACAAGTCATCAAATGGACCGCTGAGGGTGCAGTCAAATGCGCGACAGCGCAGAGTATTCTGCAACGCAGGGCCCGCGTCAGAGGCCGGGGATATGTTGGTATCCTGTAAGAGCACGGTACATGCCGTGAAGCAAGGTGGCACCGCGGATTGATTACGATTCGTCCTTGACAGATTTTCGGAAAGAGTCTGTTGAGGGCGTTTTATTTTGCGTGCATAAGCAGAGTCAGAAGTGACTGGCAAACATGCGCATGCTTGCGTGAAAGCATGTTGTCAGTTGCTTATGACGAGCAACGCGAATGAAAGATGCGCAGCATCTTGAGTCTGCTTATGCGTGGGGCAGGACTGTCGGAGACGGCTATAGAAGCAGGATCAGAAAGGAGTATTCCATGAAGTTTTTACCATCCATAGAGGAAATCCAGAAAATTGCCGCAGGCGGGGCATACAAGGTGGTTCCGGTCAGCTGTGAAATGCTCTCCGACATCTGCACCCCTATCGAGGCGCTTAAAATACTGAAGAATGTGTCCAACCACTGCTATCTGCTGGAGTCGGTGGCTGAGAAGGAAAAGTGGGGGCGTTACACTTTTCTGGGTTTTGACCCAAAGATGGAGATCACCTGTCTGGACGGGGAGATGAAGGCCGGGGATCTCACGTTTCAGACGGATGACCCATCCGCTTATCTGCGGCAGATTCTGGCGGAATATAAGAGCCCGCGGTTTGCGTATCTGCCCTCCTTTACCGGCGGGCTGGTCGGATATTTCTCCTATGATTATCTGGGTTACAGCGAGCCGTCGATCCGGGTGGGTGTGAAGGATACGGAGGCGTTTAAGGACGTGGATCTGATGCTGTTTGACAAGGTGATTGCCTTTGACAATTTCCGACAGAAAATTATTTTGATGGTAAATATGCCCCTGAAGGATGGAGAGACTGGCTACAACAAGGCGGTAAGAGAGCTGAAACAGCTTGCCGATCTGCTTCGCACAGGCGAGAAGAAACAGGAACCGGAAGGGCGGCTTCTGGGCGAAGTGACACCCCTGTTTGACGAGGAGGCCTACTGTGAGATTGTAGAGAAAGCAAAGCGGCACATCAGAGAGGGCGATATTTTTCAGATTGTCCTTTCTAACAGATTGGAAGCGCCCTTTGAGGGAAGTCTGTTAAATACTTACCGGGTGCTCAGAACCATGAATCCGTCGCCTTATATGTTTTATTTCTCGGGCACGGATGTGGAGGTGGCGGGAGCTTCCCCGGAGACGCTGGTGAAACTGGAAAACGGCGTGCTCCACACTTTTCCGCTGGCAGGGACGAGGCCGCGGGGAAAGACGGAGGAGGAAGACAAAAGGCTTGAGGAAGAGCTTCTGGCGGATGATAAGGAGCTGGCGGAGCACAACATGCTGGTGGATCTTGGCCGCAATGATCTGGGGAAAATCAGTAAGTTTGGTACGGTAAAAGTAGAGAAGCTCCATTCCATTGAGCGCTACTCTCATGTGATGCATATCGGTTCCACGGTGCGGGGAGAGATCAGGGAGGAGTTTGACGCGCTTCATGCCATCGAGGCGGTGCTGCCTGCGGGGACCTTATCGGGCGCGCCGAAAATCAGGGCATGTCAGCTGATCGGGGAACTGGAAAATAACAAGCGTGGCATTTACGGCGGCGCCATCGGCTATATCGATTTTACCGGCAATATGGATACCTGCATCGCCATCCGCATTGCCTATCGGAAAAACGGGCGGGTGTTTGTCAGAAGCGGAGCCGGTATTGTGGCGGACTCTGAGCCGGGGAAAGAATTTCAGGAGTGCATCAACAAAGCGAGGGCGGTTATCAAAGCGCTGGAAATGTGTGAAGAGGATATGTGAGTTTCACATGCGGGGAGGAACAGACTGCAGAAACAGCAGGTTTCGGACAGGAGGAAAACATGATCTTATTGATAGATAGCTATGACAGCTTTTCCTATAATCTTTATCAGATGGTTGGCGAAATCTCGCCGGATATACGGGTGATCAGAAATGATGAAATGAGCGTGGGAGAGATCCGGGCATTGGGCCCCGACCGCATTATCCTCTCGCCGGGGCCGGGAAGGCCGGAAAATGCAGGCGTGATCATAGAGGCGGCAAAAACGCTTGGAAAGGAGATACCTACGCTGGGGGTCTGTCTTGGCCATCAGGCCATCTGTGCGGCTTACGGGGCTACAGTCACCTACGCGAAGGAGCTGATGCACGGCAAACAGTCGGAGATTACGTTTGACAGGGCATGCCCGCTGTTTCAGGGCTGCTCTGAAAGGACGAAGGTGGCGCGCTATCATTCGCTGGCGGCGGACAAAGGGACAATTCCGGACTGTCTGAGGGTGGTGGCGGAAACCGCAGACGGGGAAGTGATGGCGGTGCAGCATCGGGAATATCCCATATATGGGGTGCAGTTTCATCCGGAATCCATCATGACGCCGGAGGGGAAACAGATGCTTGCGAACTTCATGGGTCTGTAAGGTGAAGGGAGAAGTGGAAAGAAAAGACAGAGTAACGGGTCAACACGAGGGAAAAAGATAGAAAGGAAAGAATATCATGATTAAGGAAGCGATCGTTAAAATTGTAAACAAAGAGGACTTAACTTACGATGAGGCATACACCGTGATGAACGAGATTATGAGCGGGGAGACTTCTCTCACCCAGAACGCCGCTTTTCTTGCGGCCCTCTCCACCAAAAGCGCAAAGGCGGAGACCACCGACGAGATCGCTGGGTGCGCGGCGGCCATGCGGGATCACGCTGTAAAAGTAGAGACGGATATGGATATCTTTGAGATTGTGGGAACCGGCGGAGACAATGCCCAGAGCTTTAACATTTCAACCACTTCTGCGCTGGTGTGCGCGGCGGGCGGCATGAAGGTGGCAAAGCACGGAAACCGTGCGGCCTCTTCCAAGTGCGGGACGGCGGACTGTCTGGAAGCGCTTGGCGTAAATATAAATCAAAGCCCAGCGCGCTGTAGGGAACTGCTTGCGGAGGCTGGCATGTGCTTCTTCTTCGCGCAGAAATACCACACATCCATGAAATATGTGGGAGCCATCCGCAAGGAGCTGGGATTTCGCACCGTTTTTAATATCCTCGGCCCGCTGACCAATCCGGGCAGTCCCAAAATGCAGCTTCTTGGCGTGTACGACGAGTATCTGGTGGAACCCCTTGCACAGGTGTTGATCAGTCTGGGCGTGAAACGTGGTATGGTGGTGTACGGGCAGGATAAGCTGGACGAGATTTCCATGAGCGCACCCACGACGGTCTGCGAGTTCAAGGACGGCTGGTTTAAATCCTACACCATCACGCCGGAGCAGTTTGGTTTTGCCCGCTGTACCAAAGCCGATCTGGAGGGCGGAACGCCGGAGGAGAACGCGAAGATTACACGGGCGATCCTGCAGGGAGAAAAGGGGCACAAGAGAAACGCGGTGCTGTTGAACGCGGGGGCAGGCCTCTACATTGCGGGTAAGGCGGAGAGTATGGAGGCAGGCGTGAAGCTGGCGGCGGAGCTGATCGATTCCGGGAAGGCGAACGAGACGCTGGATCGCTTGATCGAGGTGAGCAGCCGGCCAGATGCCGAGGCTGAAGCGTAGACGGAGAACCGGCAAAGGATGCCGTTTCAATATGGAGGTAGCACATGAACATTTTGGATCAATTGGCGGAGCACGCCAGATATCGGACGGAGCAGACAAAAAAGGAGATGCCCCTGACGGAAATTAGAGAACGGGCGTTATCTATGCCGAAGGGGAAATTTGATTTTGAACAGGCCCTGCAGAAGCCGGGAATCTCCTTTATCTGCGAGTGCAAGAAGGCGTCTCCCTCAAAAGGACTGATTGCGCCGGACTTTCCTTATTTACAGATTGCGAAAGAGTACGAGGCGGCGGGAGCGGACTGTATTTCGGTGCTGACGGAGCCAAAGTGGTTTCTGGGGGACGATGCTTATTTGCGGGAGATTGCAGAGGCGGTTTCCATTCCCTGTCTGCGCAAGGATTTTACCGTGGACGAATACATGATTTATGAGGCGAAGCTGCTCGGAGCGTCGGCCGTTCTTCTGATCTGTGCAATCTTAAGCGAGGCGCAGATGAAGGAGTATCTGGCGGTATGCGAGACGCTTGGTCTGTCCGCGCTGGTGGAGGCTCATGACGAAGCGGAGGTGCAGAGGGCGCTTGCGGCGGGCGCCCGTATGATCGGCGTGAATAACCGTAATCTGAAAGACTTCACGGTGGATACGGAGAACAGCCGCAGGCTCCGCGGTATGATCCCCCGGGGTGTACTGTTTGTCTCCGAGAGCGGCGTGAGCGGGCCGGAGGATGTGGAGCGGTTGATCCAGATCGGCGCCAATGCGGTGCTGGTCGGAGAAGCACTGATGCGGTCGGCAGATAAAAAACAGGCGTTACATAAAATGCGCGGGTTGGAATAAGGTTTACATAAATTAGAACCCGCATCATTTACATTTTCACCAAGGGGAAATATCAGATCAGGCAGGAGGACGGATACAACAGTGAACGAAGACAGAATCAGGATTAAGCTCTGCGGTCTGACCCGCTCCTGTGATGTGGAAACGGCAAATCATCTGTGCCCGGATTATATCGGCTTTGTATTTGCTGAAAAAAGCAGGCGTTATGTATCACCAGAGCAGGCAGCCGAACTGAGAAACCATCTGTGCCCGGATATTTTGGCGGTGGGTGTGTTCGTAAATGAAAAAATTGGGCAGATTGCAGCTTTGCTGGAGGCTGGCGTGATTGATCTGGTACAGCTTCACGGCAGTGAGGACGAGGCCTATATAGGGCGGCTGCGGGAGCGCACCGACAAGCCGATCATCAGGGCCTTTCGTGTTGATGGAGAGGAGGACATTCAGAGGGCGCAGGCGAGCACGGCGGACTATGTGCTGTTGGATTCGGGAAGCGGCGGTACGGGAAAGGCTTTTGACCGGGGACTGCTTGCCCGGATGAACCGACCCTATTTTCTGGCGGGAGGGCTTGACGCTGCCACGGTGGGCGAGGCAGTCAGACGATGGCGGCCCTATGCAGTGGATGTGAGTTCGGGGATCGAAACGGATGGGAAGAAAGATCCGGAAAAGATGCGGGCGTTTGTAGAACGTGTGCGCTGTGTGGGAAGTAAGTGAGAGATGTTTCCCTAAGTTTAAAGCTGGAGAATGTCTGGGATAACGACATTTTCTGAATAAAAGGAATCAAGGACAGGAAGGACAAAAGTTATGACAAATAATAACGGGCGTTTTGGCATTCACGGGGGGCAGTATATTCCCGAGACGTTGATGAATGCAGTGATCGAACTGGAGGAGGCCTACAATCATTTAAAAAATGACAGCGCCTTCAACAAGGAGCTTACGGCTCTGCTAAATGATTATGCGGGCAGACCTTCACGGCTCTACTTTGCAAAGAAGATGACGGAGAATCTGGGCGGTGCGAAGATATACCTGAAAAGAGAGGACTTAAACCACACAGGCGCCCACAAGATCAACAACGTGCTGGGGCAGGCGCTGCTTGCGAAAAAGATGGGTAAGACCCGTCTGATTGCGGAGACAGGCGCGGGTCAGCACGGAGTTGCAACAGCCACGGCGGCGACGCTCTTAGGGATGGAGTGCGTGGTGTTCATGGGTGAGGAGGACACGATCCGACAGGCTCTCAATGTGTACCGTATGCGGCTTCTGGGGGCGGAGGTCATTCCCGTGAAATCGGGAACGGCTACGTTGAAGGACGCGGTGTCCGAGGCCATGAGAGAGTGGACTTCCCGCATTGCGGACACCCACTATTGTCTCGGTTCGGTGATGGGGCCCCATCCTTTTCCCACCATTGTCAGGGATTTTCAGGCGGTTATTTCCAAAGAAATCAGGGAACAGATTCTGGAGAAGGAAGGGAGACTTCCCGATGCGGTGATCGCCTGCGTGGGCGGCGGTTCCAACGCCATTGGCACGTTCTACCATTTTATAGAAGATAAGGATGTACGGTTGATCGGCTGCGAGGCGGCGGGCAGAGGAATCGACACTCTCGAGACGGCGGCCACTGTCAGCACGGGAAAGCTGGGAATTTTCCACGGCATGAAGTCCTATTTCTGTCAGGATGAATACGGGCAGATCGCCCCTGTTTACTCCATCTCCGCAGGGCTGGACTATCCGGGCATCGGGCCGGAGCACGCCCACCTTCACGACATCGGGAGGGCAGAGTATGTGCCTGTTACCGACGACGAGGCTGTGGAGGCATTTGAATATCTGTCGAGGACAGAGGGCATCATTCCCGCCATTGAATCGGCTCATGCGGTTGCCTATGCCGAAAAGATTGCACCGGATATGGGGAGGGATCAGATTATCGTGATCACCATTTCCGGCAGGGGAGACAAGGACTGCGCCGCCATCGCGCGCTACAGAGGGGAGGATATTCATGACTAGGATAGCGTCTGCTTTTGAAAATAAAAAGGCTTTTATCGCCTTTATCACCTGCGGCGACCCGGATCTTGCCACAACTGCCGCCTGTGTGCGGTCGGCGGTGGAAAACGGGGCGGATCTGGTTGAGCTGGGGATTCCCTTTTCCGATCCGACGGCGGAAGGGCCGGTCATTCAGGGAGCCAATCTGCGAGCGTTGACCGGTGGAGTCACTACTGATAAAATATTCGATATGGTAAGGGAGCTTCGAAAGGACGTGAGCGTGCCGATGGTGTTTATGACTTATGTCAATGTGGTATTCTCCTACGGTGCGGAACGGTTTTTTGAGACATGTAAGGAGACCGGGATGGACGGCGTGATCCTGCCTGACCTGCCCTATGAGGAGAAGGAGGAGTTTCTTCCTGTCTCCCGCAAGCACGGCGTGGATCTGATTTCCCTGATTGCGCCCACCTCCGAGAACCGCATTGCCATGATCGCCAAAGAGGCGGAAGGGTTTCTCTACATTGTGTCAAGCCTTGGCGTGACGGGAACGAGAAGCGAGATTAAAACGGATTTGAAGTCGATCGTGGATGTGGTCAGGCAGAATACGGATATTCCCTGTGCCATCGGTTTCGGTATTTCCACGCCGGAGCAGGCGCAGAAGATGGCCGGGATTTCCGACGGTGCGATTGTCGGCTCCGCGATTGTGAAGCTGATAGAAAGGTACGGAAAAGGGGCGCCGGAGCATGTGGGGGCGTATGTGCGGGAGATGGTGGAGGCTGTAAGAAACGTATCATAGTGTATAAAAATCTGTGCCGTAGGACAGGAAAGAATCAACTGTCTTGCGGCGTTTTATAAAGCATTCCGCTTTTTCTTATGAAGAGAATTTACCCTTTGCGTTACGGCATTTTTGTTTGTAAAATCATAAAAATATGATATAATGAGCGATGATGTGGAAAGGATTTCAGCCTTATTTAATGAAAGGTGAAGTGAATGAGTGTATTACAAATAAGAAATTTTGGACCGATAGATAACCTTAAAATTGACGTAGATAAAAATATTAATATGATAATTGGCCCGCAGGCATCGGGAAAAAGTACGATTGGAAAGGTTCTGTTTTTTTGTAAAAAGATAAGGGATTATTATGTTGATTTTATTTTGCAGGATACTTTCTTTTTGCAGACACATCCAAACGAATTGTATATTAATTTTCTGAAGTATGTCCGCAGGAATTTTATGGGATGTTTTGGAACAACAACACATATGTCTCCGTTTGAAATTTCCTATTCCTATCTGAGCGGACAGTCAGTAACAATCAGTTTAAAAGAAAGATATGCTTTTTTTAAGTTTTCATATGGCTTGGAGAAAGAGATACGTGCCTCCCTTGTTGATGCATATAATATTTATAGAGAAAACAGGTCACAGGCAAATATGAGTTTTGTCGCAAGCTTCAACAATAAGCTCTATTTAAAAAATGAGATAAAGGTTCACTTTACGGAATTGGCAAACAAAATATTCGGATCTGGTGAAGACATTATATATATTCCGGCAGGAAGAAGCCTTTTGTCAGTGTTATCGGATCAGTTGGATGTGATTGATATTTCAACACTTGACTTGTCAATGAAAGAATTTATAGAGAGAATAAGGATAACTCGAACACGTTTTGGGACGAAGCTGGACAGTGTAGTAAGTGATTATTTGAAAACGGTACAGGGACAGATAAAAAACACGGATATTGATATAGCCAAAGAACTGATTAAATATATACTGAAAGCGGATTATGTGAATGATACCGATGGCGAAAAACTATATTTTGATGATACGCATTGGGTTAAGTTGATTTATGGCTCTTCGGGTCAACAGGAATCCCTGTGGATATTACTGCTGTTGTTTGTCATTATTCTTGAAAGGAAGCAGGCATATGTTGTTCTGGAAGAGCCGGAGGCGCATCTTTATCCGGAGGCACAGAGGCATATGGTTGAATTTATAGCATTAACGATGAATTCCACTAACAGTAAATTTCTGGTTACGACGCATAGTCCCTATATTCTGTCTTCGGCAAATTTGTTAATACAGTCCGGAATTGTTGAAAATCATGTTGCGCTTAAAAACGAAGAGGCAATCATCAAGAAACAGCTTCGAATTGCACCGCAAAAGATTTCAGCATATAAAATTGATGAAAACAGGAAAGAGATTTTGACGGACATTATAGATCAATCGTCCGGGCTGATAGAATCAATAGAAATAGATTCTATTTCGGAGAAAATTAACGAAGAAGCTGAAAAGTTAGACGTGCTGGAGATAAAATATGATTTGTGATAAACTGCACGAATGTTGTGCAAATGATGGTTTTGTATGTGAAAATAAGAAAAAATGTATCGTTTATAAAGATTTCAGAAAGAATGCGGTCTGCGAGGAAAAGAAAAAAGATATAATATTGTAAATGATAGGAACTGTATGATTGCTTTGCACCATGTGGATGGAGGAATGATTTTTGGAGAAGCAAATGTACAAAAATGTGATTTTATGTATATGATTTATGAACCGGGTAATCCAACAGCAGTTTTTGTAGAGCTGAAAGGGAGCGATATCTATCATGCAGTTCAGCAATTAAAAGAAACGATTGACAGATATGGAGCGGGGCTTCAAAGGAGAATCTGTGCGAGGATTGTTTGTAGTTCTGTTCCACGTCTGCATAATGATCCAATTGTTAAGAATTTGAAAAAGGAATTAATGAGGCGCTATAACGGAAGTCTGGTTATTTTTGAGAAGAATAGGGATGAGAAGTATTCAGATATTTAGAAAAGGTTCCCTGATTTCGCGGTTGAAGCTGCCTTTTGCTTGTGCTATAATGAGGCGATTATAGATGCGGAAGTACATAATGATATAAAAAACGAAACAAGTTAGTGAAAGGGATAGAGTATACGATGAAATCATTCTTAATTTTGGAAGACGGCACGGTGTTTGAGGGCAGTCACATAGGGGCGCAGAAGGAGGTTGTCAGCGAGATTGTTTTTAACACCTCAATGGCGGGTTACCTTGAAGTGCTGACGGATCCGTCTTATGCGGGACAGGCGGTGTGTATGACTTATCCGCTGATTGGCAACTACGGGATATGTCTGGAGGATATGGAATCGAGAAGGCCATGGCCGGACGGCTTTATCGTGCGGGAGCTATCACGGATTCCCAGTAATTTCAGATGTGACATTTCCATTCAACAATTCTTAGAGGAACACGGTGTGCCGGGTATCGCCGGGATCGACACCAGAGCCCTCACCAGAATCCTTCGTGAAAAAGGTACCATGAACGGTATGATCACGACCGATGTAAACTATGATCTTGAAACAATCATTCCCCAGTTAAAAGCATATACGACAGGCAAGGTAGTGGAGCGGGTAAGCTGCGATGAAAAATACACGTTTGCGGCGACGGGTTCTCTCTCGGATGACGGTGCGGGGCTGCGGGTGGCAGTCCTTGATCTGGGAATGAAGAGAAATATTGCAAAATCTCTCGCGGCGCGGGGCTGTGAGGTGACGGTTTACCCGGCGCAGACTTCGGCGGCGGAGATTCTTTCGGATAGGCCGGACGGCATTATGCTCAGCAACGGCCCGGGCGATCCGAAGGAGTGCACAACTATTATAGAAGAAATCCGTAAACTGTACGAGTCTGATACGCCGGTTTTTGCCATCTGTCTGGGGCATCAGCTGATGGCGTTGGCAACGGGTGCGGACACTTTTAAGATGAAATACGGCCACCGCGGCGGCAATCACCCGGTGAAGGATCTGGCAACGGGCAGGGTTTACATTTCCTCCCAGAATCACGGTTATGTGGTAGACATGGACAAGCTGGATCCGAAGGTGGCGACGCCGGCCTTTATCAATGTCAACGACGGCACGAACGAGGGACTTTCCTACACGGGAAAGAATATCTTTACGGTGCAGTTCCATCCGGAAGCATGTCCTGGGCCGCAGGATTCCGGATTTTTGTTTGATCGTTTTATTGAAATGATAAAGGAGGGACAGAACCATGCCTAAAAACCCAAATGTTAAGAGAGTGCTTGTGATCGGTTCCGGGCCGATCGTGATCGGGCAGGCGGCGGAGTTTGACTATGCAGGAACGCAGGCGTGCCGGTCGCTCAAGGAGGAGGGCATGGAGGTAATTCTGGTAAACTCCAATCCCGCCACCATCATGACAGACGGCGACATTGCAGATAAAGTGTATATCGAGCCTTTGACGGCGAAGGTGTTGGAACAGATTATCATAAAGGAAAAGCCGGATTCCCTGCTTCCCAACATGGGCGGACAGGCGGGCCTTAACTTAGGTATGGAGCTGGACGAGTCGGGATTTTTGTCGGCTCACGGTGTGACGCTTCTTGGCACCACGGCGAAGACCATCCGCAAGGCGGAGGACCGTCTGGAATTTAAGGAGACCATGGAGAAGATCGGGGAGCCCTGCGCGCCTTCTCTTGTGGTGGAAAACATTGAGGACGGTGTTGAATTTGCGAGAAAAATCGGCTATCCCGTGGTGCTTCGTCCCGCCTATACGCTGGGCGGCTCCGGCGGCGGCATTGCCCACAATCAGGTGGAGCTGGAAGAGATTCTGGCAAACGGGCTCCGTCTTTCCCGGGTGGGGCAGGTTCTGGTGGAACGGTGCATTGCGGGCTGGAAGGAAATCGAGTATGAAGTGATGCGGGACGGCGCGGGCAACTGTATCACTGTCTGCAATATGGAAAATATCGACCCGGTGGGCGTGCACACAGGTGACAGCATTGTGGTGGCGCCCTCCCAGACGCTGGGTGACAAAGAGTATCAGATGCTTCGAAGCTCCGCTCTCAATATCATCAATGAGCTGGAGATTACGGGCGGCTGTAACGTGCAGTTTGCACTCCATCCCGAAAGTTTCGAGTATTGTGTGATCGAGGTAAACCCCCGTGTGAGCCGTTCTTCCGCGCTGGCAAGTAAGGCCACGGGCTATCCTATCGCCAAGGTGGCGGCGAAGATTGCGCTGGGCTACACACTGGATGAGATTAAAAATGCCATCACGGGCAAGACCTACGCCAGCTTTGAGCCCACACTGGACTATTGTGTGGTGAAGATACCGAGACTGCCTTTCGATAAATTTATCACGGCGAAACGCACGCTCACCACCCAGATGAAGGCCACGGGCGAGGTCATGAGTATCGCCAACAATTTTGAGGGTGCGCTGATGAAGGCGATCCGCTCGCTGGAACAGCATGTGGACTGCCTGCGCAGCTATGATTTCTCGGCACTTTCCCCGGAGGAGCTGGTGGAGCGCATGAAGATTGTGGACGACCAGAGAATCTATATCATTGCGGAGGCGATCCGAAAGGGCGTGGATTACGATACCATCCATGAGATTACCATGGTGGATCACTGGTTTATCGATAAGATTGCGATTTTGACGGAGATGGAGGCGGCGCTGGAGAAGGGGCCGCTGACAGTGGAGCTTTTAAAAGAGGCGAAGCGGATCGAGTTTCCTGACAATGTGATTGCGAGACTGACCGGGAAAACCGAGGATGAAATCAAAAACATGCGTTATGAAAACGGTATTACTGCCGCCTTTAAGATGGTGGATACCTGCGCGGCGGAGTTTGCGGCAAGCACGCCTTACTACTATTCTGTATTCGGCTCCGAGACGGAGGTAGTGGAGACCCATCCGAAGAAGAAGGTGCTGGTGCTTGGTTCCGGGCCCATCCGTATCGGGCAGGGGATCGAGTTCGATTACTGTTCCGTGCATGCCACATGGGCTTTTTCCAGAGAGGGCTACGAGACCATTATCATCAACAATAACCCGGAGACGGTGAGCACTGACTTTGACATTGCGGATAAGCTCTATTTCGAACCCCTGACGCCGGAGGACGTGGAAAATATTGTCAACGTGGAAAAGCCTGACGGCGCGGTGGTGCAGTTTGGCGGACAGACGGCCATCAAGCTGACGGAGAGCCTGATGAAGATGGGTGTGCCGATTCTGGGTACAAAGGCGGAGGATGTGGATGCCGCCGAGGATCGGGAGCTTTTCGATCGGATTTTGGAAGAAACGCAGATTCCGAGGGCAGCAGGCGGCACGGTCTACACCGCCGAGGAGGCGAAGGAGGTAGCAAACAGGCTGGGCTATCCCGTGCTTGTGCGGCCTTCCTATGTGCTGGGCGGGCAGGGGATGCAGATTGCCCTGTCCGATACAGAGATAGAGGAATTTATGGCGGTGATCAACCGCTACGAGCAGGATCATCCGATTCTGGTGGATAAATATCTACAGGGCAAGGAACTGGAGGTAGACGCGGTCTGCGACGGCACGGATATCCTGATTCCGGGCATTATGGAGCATATCGAACGGACGGGCGTGCATTCCGGCGACAGCATTTCTGTCTATCCTGCGCCTACGGTCAGCGGGAAGGTGAAGGAAACCATTGCGGAGTATTCGAGACGGCTGGCGAAGGCCCTTCATGTGATCGGCCTGATCAACATTCAGTTTATTGCCATGGGCGAGGAGGTGTATGTGATTGAGGTCAATCCCCGCTCCTCCCGCACCGTTCCCTATATCAGCAAAGTGACGGGAATCCCCATCGTGGATCTGGCCACGGAGGTGATTATCGGGAAGAAGATACGGGATCTGGGCTATGAGCCCGGGTTACAGCCGACGGCAGATTATTTCGCCGTCAAGATGCCGGTGTTCTCCTTTGAGAAGATCAGGGGCGCGGAGATCAGTCTGGGGCCGGAGATGAAGTCCACAGGCGAGTGTCTTGGCATCGCCAGAACTTTCAACGAGGCACTCTACAAGGCGTTTCTGGGGGCGGGTATCAATCTGCCCAGACATAAGCAGATGATTATTACCGTGAAGGATGCGGACAAGGGAGAGGCCATTGGGGTGGCCCGCCGCTTTGAGAAGCTGGGGTATATTATTTATGCCACCAGGAGCACCGCGGCGGCGTTAAATGAAGCGGGCGTCAAGGCGAGAAAGGTGAACAAGATTTCGCAGGAATCGCCCACGGTCATGGATCTGATTCTGGGCCATAAGATTGATCTGGTGATTGACACCCCGACTCAGGGACGGGATAAGAACAGGGACGGCTTTTTGATCCGCAGGACTTCCATCGAGACGGGGGTTAACTGTATCACGGCCATGGATACCGCCGTGGCACTTGTGACCAGTCTGGAGAATGCGGAGAGCCAGAGGGAGCTGACGCTGGTTGATATTGCGTCGATTGCGAGACGGGGAAGCAAAGGGAACGACTGATGGCGGCCAGTGTTGAGGATGAAGAGAAAGTTTTTTGGCAAACGGAAGCAAAGGGCGGATTCTGGATCTGTGCGGTGCGCAGGAGGTGTATGCGGAGCGGGTATGGGGAGACGGGATTAAGGCATACCTTTCGCTGCAGCCCAGAGTGCGCCTGATGCATTACACGGCCGCATACGATAGCGAGATGGCGCTTCTTTGCGCCTTTTTTGCTGTGCTGCCGGGGGCGGTGGGACGCCGTATGTACGCGGACCGGGAAAAAGGAGAGTATGCTTACCGGCTGGAGCAGGAGAGAAGGACTGTTTATTGAGCGGATCAGTCAATAAGGAAGGCCGCATGGAGCAGCTCCAAATGGCTGAAAATAATAGGTGAAAAGATATGAACACGGTCAGAAATTATCAGAAGGAACTGGATAACATCATAGAGAGGAACTGTGCGGCAGGCGGGCGCGCGCCAACGCTTTTTCTGCATAGCTGCTGCGCGCCCTGCAGCAGCTATGTGCTGGAATACCTGCGCAGGTACTTTCGTATTACTGTCTTTTATTACAATCCCAATATCACCGAGGATGAGGAGTACCGTAAGCGGGTGGCGGAGCAGAAGCGGCTGATTTCGGCGTATAACAAAGAATTGACTGGAAAGGTTAGTGTGATCCGGGACGGAAGAGAGTTGACTGATGCGGGTGCAGCACATGGTTTCGGTGAACAGACGGACGGTGAAGAGGCAGGGAATGGAAACGGAGGTGTGCCGAATATCGGTTATCCCATTGCCGTGGTGGAGGGCGATTATGAGCCTGCGCGTTTCTTTGCGATGGCAAAGGGTCTGGAACAGTGCCCGGAAGGCGGTGCGCGCTGTTTTGCATGCTATGAAATGAGACTCCGGGAGACGGCAGGGAGGGCGCAGGAGGGCGCTTTCGATTACTTTACCACCACCTTGTCCATCAGCCCTTTGAAAAACGCCGCAAAACTGAATGAAATCGGTGAAGCGCTGGCGCAGGTATCCGGTGTGGCGTGGCTGCCGTCAGACTTTAAGAAGAAAGACGGTTACAGGCGTTCGGTTGAACTGTCGAGGGAGTACGGGCTGTATCGGCAGGATTACTGCGGCTGTGTGTATTCCCTCATGGAGCGGGAGCGGAAAATAAATGACATTTGAGGGAATCTGTGGTAAAATATGCATTGCTTATGACTTACGGTTCGCGGTTTCCACGAGTATGCCTGTCGAAAGGCTCTGCGCGAAACGCTTTGAATGGAGGAGAAAATGCAGAAAATATTGGATTTGATTTCAGGGGAAATGAAGATGGCGTTTGAGGCGGCGGGCTATGATTCCGAGCTTGGCAGGGTGACCCTTTCCAACCGCCCCGACCTGTGTGAATACCAGTGTAACGGTGCGATGGCTGGCGCAAAGAAATATCACAAGGCGCCTCTTATGATCGCGCAGGAGGTGGCGGAGAAACTGCAGGAGAGCGAAGTGCTGTCGGAAGTTTCCGCTGTTGCGCCCGGCTTTTTAAATATGAAGGTGAAGGAATCCTTTGTACGGGATTATCTGCGGGACATGTCCGGTGCGGAAAAGTTTGGGTTCCAGACACCGGGGCCTAAGAAGATTATCATTGACTATGGTGGTCCAAACGTGGCAAAGCCGCTTCATGTGGGCCATCTGCGTTCCGCCATCATCGGTGAGAGCATTAAAAGAATCTGCCGCTATGCGGGCCATGAAGTAATCGGTGACATTCATCTGGGAGACTGGGGCCTGCAGATGGGGCTTATTATCACAGAACTGCAAAAGAGACAGCCTGATCTGGTCTATTTTGACGATTCTTATGAAGGGGAATATCCGCAGGAGCCTCCTTTTACCATATCAGAGCTGGAGGAAATTTATCCCACGGCCAGCGCCAGGTCCAAGGAGGACGAGACATACAAAGCCGACGCCATGGAGGCGACTTACAGATTACAGAGCGGGGTACGTGGATACCGTGCCCTTTGGGATCATATCATTGCCGTGTCGGTGTCGGATTTGAAGAAAAATTATGCCAACCTGAACGTAGAATTTGACCTCTGGAAAGGCGAGTCCGACGTGCACGACATGATTCCCGGCATGGTGGAGGAGATGAAAAAAGGCGGCTATGCCTACGAGAGCGACGGCGCGCTGGTGGTGGATGTGAAGGAAGAGACTGATACAAAGGAAGTGCCGCCCTGCATGATTTTAAAATCCGACGGGGCGTCCCTCTACAACACGACGGATCTGGCGACCATTATGGACCGTATGGAGAATCATCATCCAGACGAGATGATTTACCTGACAGATAAGAGACAGGATTTGTATTTTGAGCAGGTGTTCCGCTGCGCGCGAAAGACCAAGTTGGTCAATGATGACACGGAGCTTGTGCATATCGGTTTCGGCACCATGAATGGGAAAGACGGCAAACCCTTCAAGACAAGGGAAGGCGGCGTTATGCGTCTGGAAAATCTGATCAGCGAGATCAACGAGGAAATGATCCGTAAGATTCAGGAAAATGCGGAGACAAAGGGATATGAGGTGGATGCGGCACAGGCGCAGGAGACCGCGAAGATTGTCGGACTGGCGGCGATCAAGTATGGCGATCTCTCCAATCAGGCATCCAAGGATTATATTTTTGATATGGACAGGTTCACTTCTTTCGAAGGAGATACCGGCCCCTATATTCTCTATACGATTGTACGCATCAAGTCAATTCTTGCCAAGTATGAGGAGCAGAGTGGAAAGTTGACTGATATAGTCATTGAAAAGGCGACAAATGTGTCAGAGAAGAGCCTGATGCTGGAACTTGCAAAATACAATGCGATGATGGAAACGGCCTGCGAGGAGATCGCGCCCCACCGGATCTGTGCTTACATCTATGATCTGGCCAATGCGTTCAACCACTTTTATCATGAAACAAAGATTCTCACGGAGGAGGACGCGGATAAGAAGGCCGGATGGATTGCACTGCTTATTTTGACCAGAAACGTGCTGGAGACATGTATTGACCTGCTTGGTTTCTCTGCGCCGGAGAGGATGTAGAGGGGAGATAAAAAGACAGATTTGCAGTGTTGTAAAAGAAAGATTAGAAAGTCTCAAAAAAATACTTGACAAACAGTGACAATAAATTGTATACTAGCAGAGCGGGTTGCAGAAATGACCCGCCTATAAACGGGGTCTTAGCTCAGCTGGGAGAGCATCTGCCTTACAAGCAGAGGGTCATAGGTTCGAGCCCTATAGGCCCCATTTCGAGGAGTCGGAAACGGCTTCCTCGTAGTTTTATGGCGAGATAGCTCAGCTGGCTAGAGCATACGGTTCATACCCGTAGTGTCGAGGGTTCAAGTCCCCCTCTCGCTATTTAAAAACACCGCAGAAATGCGGTGTTTTATTTTTCCGTGTTGCATAACTTAGAGAAATGATCATTTGCACGATCAGCCATTTCTTTTTGTCTGTCACTCATGGCATGCCGGTAAACAGATTTCAGAACGGCGTCCGTTTTCCAACCACCTTCCTGCATGATGTAGGCATCTGGAATCCCCAGAGCGTGACGAATAGAGGCAGAATAATGCCGGAGGTCATGGAAACGGAAATGTTCTATATTTGCCCGTGAGAGCGCCCTCTGAAACATGATGGTAATGGAGTGTGGATTTAAGGCAGTGATGTGCCCTACTTCCCGTATCCGGTCAGTTACAAACGAAGGAGCGCTGATATATCTGTCAGAACTGCCAGTTTTAGGAGCCTTTAGGTGCCACTCTTTGTCTGCACCAAGTACAAGGGAGTGGCGGATATGTATCATATCACCTTGGATATCATCCAGAGTGAGGGCGCAAATCTCGCCGCGCCGCATCATACAGAAGGCACCGAGTAGCACGGGAATTTCCAGCTCCGTGTCTCTTACAGCGTCCACCAATGCCTTTATCTCGCCGTCAGAGGGGATGTAAAGCTCCGGGCGTACTTTCTGTGGCATAGAGGTTTTGAGAGCTAAATCTGAGCCGATTACGGATACTATAAGGCCATGGTAGTTACGAACGGTCTTAGGGGATTTTGAGCGGCTCAGGTCGTTTATCACCTTCTGCACATCATCCTGAGAGATTTTTCGGATTTCCATGCGGCAGAATGGGGTATAGTCGCGCAGGAGCATCTTCTGGATGTTGCGATAACCTCTGATCGTAGCAGGGGACAGAATGGGTTCCTTGGACACAATATAGCTTTCCATGCGGTCAGAAAACAGGCTTTTATCCGAACTTCGTTTCTTCTGCTCCTTTTTCGTTGCATATTGAGCGGCAAGCGCCTCTGCCTTACGCTTTCCTGCAGGGGACGGATCATCAGAAGTAAAAGAGCGGTATATGCGTTTGCTTTTTCATCCGTGTAATCATAGACAAGGCACCGCCATGAGCCGGATGGGAGTTTCTTTGCTGTTGTCATGATATCCTCCTTTCTGGGTATAAAAATAACTGCCAGCGTATTTTTGCGCTTGCAGGCTGTTTCCGAAAATGATACACTAAGTATAGGTTTGTGAAACCGGGTGTATTCCCTCGGGGATATATTTAAAGCCGTTCCTGTTGGCGCAGGGGCGGGTTTTATAATGAATAATAAAAAGGCAGATAATCGAAGTTACCTGCCTGAGGTCTGAATGAAATAGGTGGGTGACAATCCACATCTCCTAACAATGGGCGACGGCCGCCTGTTCCGTCCTCAGATTTCATCCAATATAGCGTACTCATTTGATAACTTAATTATAAATCATGATTTGGCTTATATATTGACAAACAAAGAGCTATGTGCAATAATAATGTTGAACCACTGAAAGCGTGAATACGTCGTAGGTGGTGTTTCTATTTCTTTGGGTAAATCACAAGTCCATATTTCTCATGACTAGCTTTTTCATTAAAAATTCCATTAGCAGAGAAGGTTGCCATTACGCTTCCGACAAATTCCTTATTTATAAGATTTCCAACTCTGTTGGGAAGATCCTTGTTTTTATATCGTGTCAAATAAAATAAATGAACAAAATATGAAATAAAGTCGCAAATTTGAATAAAATGCGATTCTCTGGAATCTTTTTCAAGTACATCTTCTATCATATTTTTGACTGGTTTATTACTGTCTCTTATACACATCTGACGCTGCCGACGAAGCTAGAAGTGT
>CAMQTN010000010.1 GCA_947037115.1 uncultured Lachnospiraceae bacterium | reverse complement strand
AGCTTCGTCGGCAGCGTCAGATGTGTATAAGAGACAGCTCTAATATACAAAAAGTTACATACTTTTGCAAGTTTTAGATCGGATTTGCCACAAAATTCCCGGCCTCGTCATATCCGAGCTGGGCGGCTTCCCCGGTGTACACCTGCACGAGAAATACCTTGTCCGTGCGGCTCAGAATCCCCGTACCGTCGTCATAATACTCATATATGGTGTAATAGTCGTCCCAGCCTACCCGCAGCACCGAGCTGAACTGATAGCTCAAAGTACCGGCCTGTCTGACATTCCGGCCTGTCACATCCTCCAGATAACCGGTTTCCACCAGACGGTTGACCAGATTGGCCACAGCCGTATCCGTGGCGATTGCACCGCGCAGCCTCAATGTATATGTACGGGTGGTCACCTCGCTGGCGATCCCCTCACTGCTGATGTTCACAAACTTAAAAAGCGTCGTCCCCAGCGGCATGGGAATCGGCCCCGTATAAGGCACGCTGTCCGCCGTCGGTTCCGATTCATCCGTGGTATAAAAGATCTTGCAGCCCTCCGCCGGCTCCACGGCGATCATCGTCGCCTCTGAATACTCGCCGCTGTAGAGCTCCACCTCCGGCGCATTCGGTACAGCCAGATTAATCACATAAGTCTTTGTGACAATATCGCTCTCAATCCCGTAATCGTTCACAAAAAAAGCGCTGACCGTGTACTCTCCCGTTTCCAGAAAGAGGGGGGCCGTATAAATGGGACTGTTCTTGTCAGGTTTTGTTCCATCCAGAGTATAGTAGATCGTCCCCGATGTGTTGGAGCTGAGTTTCAGAGGTATCACTTCCGCATAGCTCCCCTCCACATAGCTGAACTCCGGCTCCATGGCCAGATAACCCTGGAACATACTGACGATCCTCTCATTTTCACAGTCCCGCAAAAGGTCATTGATCTGCCCATATGACTCCTGATTGGCATAGATGGTTATGATCTTGCTGTAGGCCTCCTCCACATCCTCCTCGGAATACCGGCTGCTGTTCTCCTTATCGATAATCCGCATGAGTGCGGAAATCGCTGCGGTGTCCTGCTCCTGTAGATAATAATAGTCCGCCTCCAGAAAAAGGATTCTCGCCTCTTCGGGATACGCTGCATAGGCCGCTTCCAGACAGGCAACAGCCTGATCGTAGTCACCGTTTTCCGCATAGGTCTCCGCCCGGTTGATCTGATACTCTACCGTTTTAATATGGAAAGTATAAAGAGAATAGGAAATAAGCCCGACCACAAGAAGAATGGCAAGCGCCAGAACAATCTGTACTCCCCTGCCTCTCTTCTGGCTGCTGACATCAAATTCCTCCGTCTCCACATCCTCCTCTGCCGCTGTCCCCTCCCCGTCCTCCGGCTCTTCCTGGAGGGAAACCAGTGTGGAAAGCGTCTCCGTTATGCTGTTTTCTATTTCCGGTTCGAAATCCGGAACGATCCGTATCTCTTCTCCGCACTTATCACAGATCAGATACCCTTCCGGCATTTCATGTCCGCAATGGGGACACTTCATAGGCTATTCCCTTCTTTTTCCTTCCCTGCCTCTCTACTGTAGGCAGACAGAATTTGCACAGTTATACATAAGCATGGCGATTGTCATGGGGCCGACGCCGCCGGGTACCGGGGTGATCGCACTGCACACAGGCGAAACATCCTCATAATCCACATCACCGCACAGTTTGTTATTTTCATTGCGGTGAATGCCCACATCTATCACAACCGCGCCTTCCTTCACATAATCTCCCGTAATCATCTTCGGCTTTCCCACTGCAACGATCAGAATATCGGCGCGCTTTGTCACCTCTTTCAGATTTTTTGTTCTGGAGTGTGCCACCGTCACCGTACCGTTTTCCCGAAGAAGCAGAAGCGCCATGGGTTTCCCGACGATATTGCTCCTGCCGACCACCACGCACTCTTTTCCGGCAATCTCAACGTTCGAGCGCTTTAAAAGTTCAATGATGCCCGCCGGCGTGCAGGACACAAAACCCGGCTGTCCGATACAGAGCGCGCCCACACTCTGGGGGTGAAAACCGTCCACATCCTTTTTCGCGTCGATGGCACGGATCACCGCATCCTCATCGATATGCCCCGGCAGGGGAAGCTGCACCAGAATCCCGTTTACCTCTTTCTTTTCATTCAGTTCTCTGATCAGGGAAAGCAGCTCCTCCTGCGTCGTCTCCTCAGCAAGTTCGTAGGACAGCGATTCGATTCCCACATAGGCGCAGGCTTTCTTTTTATTGCCCACATAGACACTGGACGCCGGATCTTCCCCCACCTGTATCACGGCAAGGCAGACACTGATCCCCTGCTCCTTTAACTGCCGGACCTTCTCCTTCACCTCGTCCTTAATCTGTGCCGAAATGGCTTTTCCGTCTATCAACTGTGGCATTGTTCCACCCTCCTGATTTCTCCGCCGCGCTTAAAACAGCCCGACGATCTTTCCGTCATCGTCCACATCAATTCTGTATGCCGCAGGCGTCTTCGGCAGGCCGGGCATGGTCATCACATCTCCCGTAAGCACCACCACAAAGCCCGCTCCCGCAGACACGTAGGCTTCCCTCACATGCATTTCAAAGCCGACGGGCCGTCCCAAAAGTTTCGGGTCGTCGGAGAGTGAATACTGCGTCTTTGCAATGCAGACAGGAAGTTTGCCGAAGCCCTCTCTTTCCAGCTTCTCAAGCTGCTTTTTTGCCGCCGCGGTATAAGTCACACCGCCCGCGCCATAAATTTCAGACGCAACCGCATGAATCTTCTCTGTCAGGGACAGGTTATCACCATAGAGAGGTGAGAAACAGCTCTCCCTGGACTCCAATGTTTCAAGGACTTTCTGCGCCAGGGCCGTGCCGCCCGCGCCGCCTTTCTCCCATACTTCGGAGATGGCAAATTCACAGCCCCTGTCCTCGCAGAAACGCTGTACATAAGCAATTTCCTCCGGCGTATCCGACGCGAACGCGTTCAGAGTCACCACAATGGGTACCCCGTACTTATGTATATTTTCAATGTGCTTCTCCAGATTTACAATTCCGTCCTGCAAAGCCTCCATATCTTTTCTGGAAAGATCTTCCTTGGCCACGCCGCCGTTATATTTGAGCGCTCTTATGGTAGCGACCAGCACTACTGCGTCCGGTTTTAAGTCTGCCATACGACACTTGATATCAAAGAATTTCTCTGCGCCCAGATCCGCGCCGAAACCGGCCTCCGTGATCACATAATCCGCCATGTGAAGCGCCGTTTTCGTGGCCATCACCGAGTTACATCCGTGGGCAATATTTGCAAAAGGCCCGCCGTGCACCAATGCCGGCGTATGCTCCAGTGTCTGGATCAGATTCGGCTTCATGGCATCCTTCAAAAGCGCTGCCATCGCGCCCACCGCCTGTAAATCCTTCGCTGTCACCGCATTGCCGCTGTAGTCATAGGCAACAATAATGCGGGAAAGCCTCTCCTTCAAATCCCGAAAATCCGAAGCAAGGCAGAGAATCGCCATGATCTCCGAGGCAACGGTAATCACAAAATGATCCTCCCGCACCATACCGTTAGCCTTGCCGCCCATACCGACCACAATATTCCGGAGCGACCTGTCATTCATGTCAAGACACCGCTTCCAGACAATCTGCCTGGGATCAATGCGCAGAAGATTCCCCTGCTGGATATGATTGTCCAAAAGAGCCGCCAGCAGATTGTTGGCGGAAGTAATCGCATGAAAATCCCCTGTAAAATGCAGATTTAAATCTTCCATCGGCACCACCTGGGCATAACCGCCGCCTGCTGCGCCGCCCTTTATGCCAAAGCAGGGTCCGAGAGACGGCTCCCTCAAAGCGATAACGGCCTTTTTGCCAAGTTTGTCAAATGCCTGTCCAAGCCCGACCGTTGTGGTGGTCTTCCCCTCCCCTGCGGGCGTGGGATTGATCGCTGTCACCAAAATCAATTTCCCCTCGGGATTTTTTTTAATTTTCTCTATATATTCCTCCGAGAGCTTCGCCTTGTACCTCCCGTAGACTTCCAGCTCTTCCAGCTCAATGCCGATATTCTTTGCAACCTCCGTGATCGGAGTCAGTTCCGCCGCCTGCGCGATCTCAATATCTGTCTTCATGCTGTTCACCTCTCAATTCATGCGGAGAATGCCTGCTTTCCGGCATTCTCTTGAGTGAAACATAGAGCTTCTTAACGAAGCAGCCCTTGCTGCTGAGTTTTAGAAGTCCTTTTCACTCGTCTCCAACTATCCGCTCAAACTCTTCCGCACTCATCAGGATACGTCGGGGCTTCGTGCCCTCCTCTTCACCCACAACTCCGGCGTCGCTGAGCTGATCCATAATGCGGGCCGCGCGGTTAAAGCCAATCTTAAACATGCGCTGTAACATGCCGATCGACGCCTTGTCCTTCTCAATAATAAAGCGGCCTGCCTCCACAAAATACTCGTCATACGCAGAAGCGCCCTCACCCGTGCCGCCGGAACCGGACTGTCCGGTCTCTACGGCAAGACTGTTGATCTGCTCCTCCACCGCCTCGTCGGCGGCATTCTCAGGCGCATTGTCTTTTAAAAACTCCACCACCCGGGAAACCTCGTCGTCCGAGACAAAGGGGCCCTGCATACGGGCCGGCTTCGGATATCCCTGCGGGTAAAAAAGCATATCGCCCTTGCCAAGCAGCTTCTCCGCCCCAACCATATCCAGAATGGTACGGGAATCCACACCGCTGGATACCGCAAAGGCCACGCGGCTTGGCATATTCGCCTTGATCAGGCCCGTGATCACGTCCACGGAGGGCCGCTGCGTGGCTATAATCAGGTGGATGCCGCAGGCTCTCGCAAGCTGCGCCAGACGGCAGATGGATTCTTCCACCTCCCCCGGCGATACCATCATCAGATCCGCCAGCTCGTCCACGATAATCAGAATCTGGGGCAGTTTATCCGGCGCATCCGGATCGGAGGTTTTCATACTCTCCACTTTTTTATTGTACCCCTTTAAATCACGCACATTTAAATCCGCAAATTTTTTATAGCGGTCAGTCATCTCCGCAACGCCCCAGTGCAGGGCAGCCGCCGCCTTCTTCGGGTCTGTCACCACCGGGATCAGCAGATGGGGAATGCCGTTATAAACGCTCAGTTCCACCACTTTCGGATCAATCATGATCATCTTGACGTCCTCCGGGTGCGCTTTATATAAAATACCCATGATAATGGTATTGATGCAGACCGATTTACCGGAACCCGTAGCGCCTGCAATCAGCAGATGGGGCATCTTTGCGATATCCGCATACACAGTCTTTCCACCGATGTCCTTTCCGACCGTAAAAATCAGATTGGCGGGGAATTTAGCAAACTCCGGGGATTCCACCAGATCCCGGAACGGTACTGCCGTATTTTCTTTATTCGGCACCTCAATCCCAACCGCAGCCTTGCCCGGGATGGGCGCCTCTATGCGGATATCCGTGGCCGCCAGATTCAGCTTGATATCATCCGCAAGCCCCACAATTTTACTGACCTTAACGCCCTGCTCAGGCTGAAGTTCGTAACGTGTCACAGAAGGACCCCTGCTGTACTGCGTGACGGACACCTTCACGCCGAAGTTTTTGAGAATCTGCTCCAGCTGCAGTGCTGTCTCCCGAAGTTCCCTGTCCGGGTCTTTCCCCTTCTTTGCCTGCTGCTTATCCAGCAGGTCGGTGGAGGGAAACCGGTAATGGTCCGTCCCGCTGCGGCCTGCGGTCTGCTTGTCACCGGCTGGCTGTTTTGCCGGGCGGCTCACCGCCGAGGGCCTCTCCCTGCCCGCCGAAGGCGTCATCTGGTTTCCCATCTGGGTCTGGTAAGAGTCCATCGGTTTCGCCGGATGGTCTTCCTCCATATCAGATTCCTCTTCCTCCTCCGGCTCGTCCATATGAATCTCACTTAACTCGTCGGACTCCTGCTCTATGTAATGGTAGGAATGCTTCTCCCTCTCCCTTACCGGCTCATCTGCGGGCTCTTCCTCCTCATAGTTCACCGTAATTTCGTGGATATCATCCCGCGCCTTCTTCTCATCGACTGTTTTTTCTGACTCTCTGCCAAGGGCAGTATCCAGCATGACGCCCGATACTTTTTTATCCATGCGCAGAAGTTTCTCATTTTCCAACTCTTCCTGCCGCAGTCTGCGCTCCTCTTCCGCCCTCCTTCGCTTTTCCGAGACAGCCTCTCTGCGCTGCGCTGCCCGTTCCCTGCGGTAGGCCGCATCCTCCATGGACCGCTCATATACTTTCCGTCCGCCCTTAGCCACACCGCCGATAAACGATTTCTCCGTGACAATCACCAGACAGATGATACCCAGCACAAGAATCAGAAGCACCGTTCCCACCATCCCCAGAAACTTGCAGGACAGATACGCCAAAGACCCGGCAGTCACGCCGCCGCCCTTGTGCCCTTCGCTGCAGCGGCCATAGATCTCCGCGATCTGATAGCTTTCCGCCTGCGCGGGATTTGTGCTGAATAATTCAAAGACCATGCCCAGTAAAAGAAAAAAAACAATACCCGCCACCAGTTTTCTCGTAGCAATGCTGTTCCCCACATTTAACATGCCAAAGGCAATCATCAGGAAAATGGTGAGGGGCGCCACATAGGCAAGCAGGCCGAAGAGGCCGAACATCACATTGCTGACCACATCTCCGAACTTGCCGACCACGCCAAAATTACACAGAAATAAAATAAGGGCCAAAGCCGCCAGCACAATCAGCAGGATTTCATTTCTGATACCCGGGTCCATGGGGGGATTCTGCCTGCTGCTCCCCGATTTCGCCCGGCTGCTGTTGACGCTTCCCCTGCCCCTGTTCGTATTCTTTTTGTTCGTGGATGACCCCCTCGTACTCTGAGCCGCCATGACTGCCTCCCAAAATGTATCCAAAATTTTTCTATCTTAGTATAGCATTTTCATTTTGGCTTGTCATCCTTTATTTTGTATCTGCCTTTTTCGCGCCTACCATATCATGAAGTTTGCCGATTGCATCGCTGATACCGCCCACTTCACAGATAATGCCTTCCTCCACCGCCTCGCGTCCCACAAGCACCGTTCCCACATCCTTTGTCAGCATCCCCGTCTCCATCATCAGTTCCTCCAGACGGGGCTTGGGTATCCTGCAATGCTCGCAGACAAAACCTGTGATACGGTTCTGGATTTGTTTAAAATAATCGAACGTCTGCTGGACGCCGATCACCATGCCGCTTAACCGTACCGGATGAATCACCATCGTACCTGTCGGTACAATATAAGAGTAATCGGTACTCACCGCAATCGGCACGCCGATGGAATGGCTTCCGCCAAGTACCAGGGACACCGTAGGTTTGCTTAAGGATGCGATCATCTCCGCGATGGCAAGTCCTGCCTCCACATCGCCGCCCATGGTGTTTAGCAAAATCAAAACCCCGTCCACCTCGCCGCTGTCCTCAATGGCCGCAAGCTGAGGCAGAATGTGTTCATATTTCGTTGTCTTCGCGTTGCCGTTCAAATTGTCGTGCCCCTCGATCTCTCCTATGATGGAGAGCAGATGGATCTTGTGATGCAGGGCGTTCTCATCGAGCGTTACCTGACCCACTTTCTCAATCCGTTCATCTTTCTGCTTCTCATTCTCTCTCTTTTTTTCACGATCGTTTTCTTCCCTGTTTTTGCTGTTTTTATTGTTTCCCATAGTTTCCTCCATGTTCCTTATAAACTGGCTGGCATTCCGACTCTGCTTATGCACGGAAAAAGAGAACCGAATGTCCGGTTCTCTCATAGTATCGCTCTTATTTGAAAATCTATACGGTTCTGCCTGTCAAAACCTGTCAAAATCGTCTTCCTCATCAACTTCCACGTCATAGTGCATATCCGCCTCCAAAACCTTGTAGTCGAAATCCATCTCCCGTTTCACATGTTTTTTCGGCAGTGGCAGAGGATTTTCGATAAAGCGGGGCTTCTTCTGCAAACCTGCCGTGGAAGCCGCTGACGCAGGCGAAAGAGCCGCAGGATCCCCCGCTTCAGGTCCGGGCGCTTCAAAAACCGCTGCGGCAGGTTCAGGAACCGTTGACGCATTGATCTTTCCGTCCTTTTCCCCCATAAGCACGGCCTGTCTGCCAAACACTGCGCCTTTCAGTCCAAGTCCCGCCATCGCGCTCCAGAAAAACAACGCCACGCCGCCAAACCCAACGACGCTGAAATCAATCAAAAAGACAGGCGTCACCAGAATACAGGGCAGGAGCCACAGGGAAAAATCCTGTTCGCGCCCTCCCATGATAAACGCAAAAACCACAAAAGACGCCAGAAGAAAGAGAATCACAAAGAATGGATAATCCGTCCCGATTACGCCAAACATCTTTGCACCTGTAAATAAGTCCAGATAAGTGTCCAGCCACCACGTAAGTCCCTGATAAAAGACAACGCCGCTGGTGGCCGCATCCTCCGCGATCGAGCCGAAAAAACCTGCGCCTCCCCCGGCAAGCACGATCAGCAGATTTCCAATCCGCCGTTTCCTGCCCGCGGCCGCGACAGGCTTCCCGGTAAACAGTCCTGCCAGAAACAGGAAAAGAACCGCACAGCCTCCTTCCAGATAGCTCAGAAGTCCCAAAAAAGCCCCCAGAAGAAACATCCCCGGCCAGCCGCCGAAAATCTCCCCGCCCGCGACCGACGCTCTCACAAAAGAGATAACCAGATAAAGTCCCGCCAGAAACAGGGCAATCAAGAGACATTCCGGATCAATCACATCAATTTTATGGATAAATGAGCTGGAAAAAGCCAACAGTACAAGCATCGTGCAGGACGCAAGCCATCCTGCCGCCTTCCTCACGGCAAGATAGGCAAATATCATGGCAGCCACCTGTAAAATCACCTGAAAAAACATGGCCGCCGCCACACTGTTCCCCAGAAAAGAAAGGACAATCCTCAGACAACGCACAAAAAGATCGCCCATTCCGTGGGCGAAAGACATACCCCATCCGCCAGTCCTGACCACAGCCAGATCATAATAATCGCCTGGTTCCAGCACGGATCCCAAGTCATATATGGAGGCCATAAGGAGCCCCTCTCTGATCCTTATAATCGTGCCGAAAACAAAGGACACAGAGACCATAAGCGACTCTGCCAGCGCTGCAGAATGAGCGGAAAAGCAATGCTTTTTCCGTATCGCCTGACTGATCAGACGAATCCCGGTATAGAGACATATAAGCACCGGAAAAAGCACAAAAGCACCAAGTCCGGCCAGGGACGCTCCCACACAGGAGGCATACAGACGGTTTCCCGTATAGGCCAGAAGCATGATACAAAGCCCCGCGTAAACGACCCAGAGCACATAGTCAAACCAGATTTTTCGGTAAGTCATAATTTCGTCCTTTTCTTCTGCGCTTTAGAAGTGCTTCTCACACGACTGCAAGCGCCTGTGCAAGATCTTCAATAATATCATCAATGTGCTCAATTCCAACCGAGAGTCTGATCATCTCAGGCGCAACGCCCGCCTCTTTGAGCTGCCCGTCATTCATCTGTCTGTGCGTGTGGCTGGCAGGATGTAAAACGCTCGTCCTCGCGTCCGCCACATGGGTCACAATAGCCGCCAGTTTCAACTGATCCATCATTTTTGCAGCCGCTTCCCTGCCTCCCTTTAACCCAAAGGATATGACGCCGCAGGTCCCGTCCGGCATATATTTTTTCGCTGTCCCGTAATATTTATTACCGGGCAGACCCGGGTAGTTCACCCACGCCACCTTCTCATGGCTCTCCAAAAACTCCGCACATTTCTGGGCATTATAGCAGTGTCTCTCCACCCGCAGGGGCAGTGTCTCAAGCCCAACATTCAGCAAAAACGCATTCTGCGGCGACTGGGCAGACCCCAGATCCCGCATGAGCTGGCTGGTTGCCTTCGTGATATAGGCCGCCTTCCCGAATTTTTCCGTGTAGACAATACCGTGATAAGACTCGTCCGGCGTACAGAGTCCCGGAAACTTATCCGGATACGCCGCCCAGTCAAAATTGCCGGAATCCACAATGCAGCCGCCCAAAGCCATGGCATGTCCGTCCATGTATTTTGTGGTGGAATGGGTCACGATATCCGCGCCCCACCTGAAAGGATTACAGTTAATCGGCGTGGCGAATGTATTATCCACAATCAGCGGTACATGATGGGCATGTGCCAGCGCGGCAAACTTTTCAATGTCAAGCACCACAAGCGCCGGATTCGCTATCGTCTCCGCAAACACACATTTTGTATTCTCCCGAAACGCTTTTTCCAGCTCCTGCGCCGGTGCGTCCGGGTCCACTACCGTACAGGTGATCCCCATCTTATTCATGGTGCAGGTGATCAGGTTAAAACTGCCTCCGTAAACCGTGGAACTCATGACCACGTGATCCCCCGCCTCGCAGATATTGAATACGGCATAATAGTTCGCCGCCTGTCCCGAGGAAGTAAGCATGGCCGCCACACCCCCCTCCAGCTCACAGATTTTTGCAGCCACACAGTCGTTCGTAGGGTTCTGCAGTCTGGAATAAAAATAACCGCTCTCCTCCAGATCAAAGAGCCGTCCCATCTGCTCCGAATCCTCATATTTAAAGGTTGTACTCTGGCAGATCGGAAGCACACGGGGTTCTCCGCTCTTCGGCTTCCAGCCCGACTGTATGCAGATCGTCTCTTTCTTATATGCACTCATTTTATCATTTCCTCCATACGGAGAATATCCGTTTTACAGATATTCTCCCGTGCGAAACATAGAAGTTCTTTGCGAAGCAGCCTCTGCTGCAAGCATTAGAACTTCTTTTCGCACAGTTATTCGTCCCAGTTATGATACACCGCCTGCACGTCGTCGTCCTCTTCGAGAAGGTCCAATGTCTTCTGCAGATTTTTAACGGCTCCCTCATCGGTCAGTTCCACCCAGTTCTGGGGAATCATCGTCACTTCTGAGGAGATCGGGGTCACGCCCGCCTCTTTCAGCGCCGCGTCCACCTGACTCCACTGATCGGGATCTGTATATATTTCATAGCTGTCCTCCTCCTCTGAGAAGTCCTCTGCGCCCGCATCCAGAGCCATCATCATCAGATCATCCGCATCCATACTGCACTCTTCTTTGTCAATGATGATAAGTCCCTTTTTGTCAAACATAAAGGAGACGCAGCCCTGTGTACCGATACTGCCGTTGCCTTTGGTGAAAGCGCTTCTGACATTGGCCGCCGTCCGGTTGATGTTGTCCGTCAGCGCATCCACGATAATCGCCACGCCGTTTGGCCCGTACCCCTCATAAGTGACATATTTATAGTCGACGTTACCGCCCTCACCAGCTGCTTTCTTGATACCCCGGTCTATGGTATCGTTAGGCATATTGTTTGCCTTTGCCTTGGCAATCACCTGGGCTAGCTTGAAATTGTTCGCAGGATCAGGGCCGCCCTCCTTCACCGCAACCGCAATTTCTCTGCCGATGATGGTAAAGATCTTACCCTTTGCCGCGTCGTTCTTCTCCTTCTTGTGTTTAATATTCGCAAATTTTGAATGTCCTGACATCTTTTTCCGTCCTTTCCCAACGCATTGTGTTTTATGATTCTTTTATACAAATCTGCCACATGGCAGATTACGTTTCTTCCTCTTCTCCCCGCCGTTTCGCGGACACGGTCTGGATCATATGGTCCTTTACCTCCATAATGCGGAAAGTGTAGCCTCCGTAATCAAACTCAAAGTCCTCCCCTTCCTCGGGGATGTGCTCCAGTCTGGAAATAACGAAACCGTTCACGGTGTCAAAAGGTTCGTCTTCAAAGGAGACCTGTAGTTTTTCCTCCAGCTCCTCCAGCGGCATCATGCCCTGAATCACATAATGGTCCGTCCCGCTCTCCCTGATATACGTAGCGTCCTCGTCGTACTCATCCTGAATGTTGCCGACGATCTCCTCCAGGATATCTTCAAGTGCCACAAGTCCCGCTGTCTGCCCGTATTCATCGATCACGATAACCATCTGGATTTTCTCTTTTTGCATCACCTGGAAGAGATCGTTGATCTTTCGCTTCTCCGTAATAAAACGGGGTTCCCGCAAAAGCCCCCTGATCTTTCCGATCGGACGGCTGCGCATCTTTTCATTCATCTGCATGCGCATCACGTCTTTCAGATGCAGAATACCAATGATATGGTCTATGGTCTCATCATAGACGGGGAAACGGCTGTTATGTGCCTCCACAATAAAAGCTGCCGCCTCCTGGAGAGTCATAGTGCAGTCAATGGCGATCAGATTATTTCTGTTGATCATAATATCCTTGGCTTCCTTGTCACCGTACTCAAAGATATTGGTGATCATCTCCGCCTCGTTGGCGTGCAGAATGCCCTGCTCATGGCCCACACTCACCATGGAGAGGATTTCCTCCTCCGTCACGTCCTCGCTCTCATCCGCGTCCCGCACGCCGAACAGATGTAAAACCATCCTGGACGTGACAAAGATCAACCCGGAAAAAGGCGATACAATCCGCACGTAATAATAAAAGGGCGTCACCAGCGCGCGGAGCCATTCGTCCGGATGCTTTGCCGCCGCCTTTTTCGGCACCATAACGCCGATGGTCATAATTATGTACAGCAGAAAAACCGTCACAATCACCGACACCGTTATGATCAGCACCCGCAGATAAAATACAGGAAGCGTCCCAAAATGAACACGCACCTGATCCGACACCAGAAAAGAAAAATAGCTGTTCAGGCGGTACAGAATAAATGCGCCAAGCAGGAGATTGATCGTCACGACGCCAAGCTGTGTCGCCGTGGCATAAGCCGCATGCTTTTCCACCATATAAGCAAGCCTTTCCTGCTTCTTTGCCTGTCTGCCTGTCTGCTCCTCCGGTTCCTCGCCGCCCGCACTGCCCTCTTCTCTTTCTGTTCCCCTGCGGTTTTGCATCGCCGCACTGAAACCGTAAAAGATCATCTCCAGAACAAGCATGAACACAAACCAAAGGATGCTGCTACTGCCCGAGCCGACCTCTTCCATATAAACTGTTCCTCTCCTTCTTTTCACGCTAGTATATAATCATATCAATTATTATCCTGTGTGTCAAATCTGCCGTCTCATCCTATGTACTCAATTCCAGACTGATCATCAGTCCCTGGTTTACCGCCTGCATGATATCTGAATCCAGGTGGCAGACCCTGTCTTTCAGGCGCTGCTTATCTATGGTGCGCAGCTGTTCCAGCAAAATTACCGAATCTTTCACCATATCATACTTGCCTGCGCTTAACTCTATGTGAGTGGGAAGCTTCGCCTTATTCATCTTTGATGTAATCGCCGCGCAGATCACTGTCGGGCTGTGTCTGTTCCCCACATCGTTCTGTATGATAAGTACTGGGCGCACCCCGCCCTGCTCAGATCCCACCACCGGGCGAAGATCTGCATAATAAATGTCTCCTCTTCTCATTACCCTACACTTCCTTTGACCTTTCACTAAGATGCCTTTGTTTTCTGTTTCCGGCAATAGTATTGCCTTGCTTTATCGGTCGTATACAGGATAATGATCCATTTTTTGTCCGTCTACTGGCTCTCCGTACTGTAATCCCTCGTACAGACGACCTCGTCCTCCTTCAGATAGACCCGTGGAATCCGTTTTCCCAGATCACAGGCAAGCTCGTAGTTAAATCTGCCGGAGAGCGCTCCGAGCGTCTCCATGGCAATCTCTTCCGCGCCGTCCGGGCCGATCAGCGTCACCTCATCCCCCTCATCGGCATCCGGGATATCCGATACATCCACCATAAACTGATCCATACATACTCTGCCGAGAATCTGTGCCCGCTTTCCCCTGATCAGCACATAGCCTTTGTTTGACAGGCTTCTCGGATAACCGTCCCCATATCCCACCGGCACAGTCGCAATCCGCATCCGCCTCTTAGTCACATAAGTACCGCCGTAGCTTACAGGCGTTCCCTCCTCCACCTCTTTCACACAGACCAGATGACTTTTCAGGGAAAGGACAGGCTTTAGGGAAAGAGCGTCCTTTGTCACTTCTTCCGAGGGAGACAATCCGTACAGCGCGATACCCGCCCGTACCAGAGACAGATTCGCCTCCGGCAGTTCCAGGATTCCTGCGCTGTTGGAACAGTGTTTGATGGGAATTTCCTTTCCTGTACGCTGTTTTACTTCCTCGAGGAAATCGGTAAACTGCGAAAGCTGTGCCCGCGCCGCCCCCTTATCTTTCTCGTCAGCTCTGGCAAAATGGGTAAAAATTCCCTCCACCACAACATGCTGCAGGCCAAATATCCACTCCATGAAAGCAAGCCCCTCCGCATCGGGCAAAATTCCGATCCGTGACATGCCCGTATCCACCTTTACATGCACAAAAGCCTTTTTCCCCAGCCTCTGTGCACATCCGTCAATCGCCTCAAGCATATCCCTTCTGAAAACCGCAGGGCGGATATCCTGCCTGATCAACTCCTCATAACAATAGGGAAAGGTATACCCCAATATCAGAATCGGTTTTCTGAGGCCCGCACCCCGCAGGAAAAATGCCTCCTCTGCCGTGGCTGTCGCATAGCCAGACACATAAGGAAGGGTTTCCAGCTCCCTGCCGACAGGCACAGCGCCATGTCCATAAGCGTCTGCCTTAATCACACCGATCATCTGTGTTCCCGGTGAGAGATTTTCATGCATCCGCTCCATGTTCCATCGAACTGCCGACAGATCCACCGCCGCATACACCCTCTGGTATTTCTCTAACATATCCATGCTCCTATTCACCCGGACTCGCAAACCCGCGCTTTCAGCGCTTTGTTGCCTGCCTCTTTTCCTTTTGCATCTGCTGGATTACCTGCACTCGCAAACCCGCGCTTTCAGCGCTTTATTGTCTGCTCCGCAGACTGTTTGCTCGTTAATAGCACAGGAAAAACAAATGCCTCCTGCGGAGTCGCTTGTTTTTCCTTTGTGCTTATTATATTCACCATTCAAAAAACTGACAAAAAGACGCCAAAACCCTAAGACTTCGGCGTCTGTGTATCCCCGCAGGCAGAATCGGCGCCCTTATCCGGCCGTAATGCCTGTTCTTTCTGCCCATCCTGCTTCTCCTGAGCCTCCGTATCCTTTCTTCGGTACTTCTCCTCCGGATCATACTGCATATCGAAAAGCTCAAGCACCTCCGCTCCGAAAATGTCATGCATGTAAGCATAGAGCCTGTTGATCACGGCTTCCTTTTCTTTCTTGCGCACCACTTTCTTTTTCAGCTCCCGCCTGATCTCGCTGATCCACTCCTCGATTTCGTCAAGCTCCTTCGTGTTATTCCTCAGCTTTTTATAGCAGACCTCCATGGTAATAAGCATGAGCTGGTTATTGATCTGACTGATCTGCCGCGGAAGCTCCACCAGCTCCTCCTCATAAACATCCATCTTCTCATTACACTCTTCAATCAGGCGCTTGTGGTCCGCCATATCCTTGTCCTGCTTTTTGGTTGGGCGCTCCCCCATTTCATCAGCCAGAATAACAACCTCATCCATCAGCTTTTTTTTCAGCTTCCTGATCTCCTTCGTCTCTGACGTCAGCTTCGCCTGCCGCTTCAAAAGATCATTCAATTTCTTTTCCAGTCCCTTCAGCTCCGGGGTAAACTCTGACTGTGTAAAGAGTTTGTGCCATTTATTGTCCAGCGTCAGTATGGGGATTTTCTTCCCCACCAGCGCCTGCCTGAATGCCTCATCTGTTCTGGCCATTGCCGTCAACCTTTCTGTCTGTTTCACTCTCCTCCTGTACGGAGGAGATGTTGTAGGACAGCTTCATCAGACTGTCCGAGAGGTGTACGTTCTCCACCTGAATGTAAGCGGGAACGGGCAGATCCACATGCGCAAAATTCCATATCCCCCGGATGCCACAGTCAGCAAGCTTTTGAGCCACCTCAACGGCGGACGTCTTAGGTATGGTAAGTACCGCGATGTCAATATCATTATCCCTGATAAAACCAGCCATCTCCTCCATCGGACGCACCGTAATGCCCCTTACCTTTTTCCCACAGATTTTGGGATCACAATCGAATATGCCGCGGAAAATAAAACCGCGCCTCTCAAAATTCGTGTAGTTGACCAGCGCCTGTCCCAAATGCCCCGCTCCTACAATGATCAAACGATGTTCCCTGTCAATGCCGAGTATCTTTCTGATTTCGTCATAGAGATAGCCCACATTATAACCATACCCCTGCTGTCCGAAACCACCGAAGGTATTCAAATCCTGTCTGATCTGTGAAGCCGTCGTCTGCATAATATCAGAAAGCTCCTGAGAGGACACCCTCTCTATCCCCTCATCCTTAAGATCTCCCAGATACCGCAGATATCTGGGGAGACGACCGATCACAGCCTGTGAAATTTCCTTTTCTTCCACAACCGTATCCCCCGCCATTTATTTTTCTTTTTAACTATACGCCTTTGTGAAATTCTTGTCAATCGATTGACACAACCCTCTTCAATCTGTAAACTGATAACAGTCTGGCCGTGCAGGACGCTTCCTGCAAAGTTTCCACCGGCCGCTTATGAATGCGCATGACTGAACTATCATATATAAAGGACAGGTAACGACCATGATATTATCCGTAAACAATATAAACAAATCCTTTCACGAGGTTCCGATCCTGAAAAACGTATCTTTTCACATAGAGGACTACGAGAAGGCCGCCATCGTTGGCATCAATGGCGCGGGAAAAACAACCCTCCTTCGCATCATCATGGGCGAACTGTCCGCGGACGATGGTCTTGTGACCCTCGCAAAAGACAGGACTGTGGGATATCTCTCCCAGCAGGAGGCTGTGTCCGGCGAAAATACCATCTACCAGGAACTCCTCTGTGTAAAGCAGGATATCCTTGACATGGAACGACAGATGCATACCGTGGAGTTACAGATGAAAACCGCCTCCGGGGACCATCTGGCCGCGCTTATGGACGCCTACGCTTCTCTGACCCACGCTTACGAAACCGCTAACGGTTACGCTTATAAGAGTGAACTTGTCGGGGTTTTAAAGGGCCTTGGATTTACCCGGGAAGACTTCGACAAATCAGTTTCCACCCTCTCCGGCGGGCAGAAAACCCGTGTGGCACTGGGCAAACTTCTTCTGCTGAAACCCAATCTGATTATTCTGGATGAGCCCACGAACCATCTGGATCTGGCGTCTATCGCCTGGCTGGAGACCTATCTTCTGAATTATAAAGGCGCAGTCATCATAGTCTCTCACGACCGCTATTTTCTTGACCGGATCGCGACAAAGGTCATCGAGCTGGACAACACAAAGGCCACCGTCTTTTCCGGCAATTACTCGGCCTACGCCGCAGGAAAGGAAATGCTTCGCACTGCCGCCTACAACGCCTACATGAAACAGCAGCAGGAAATCAAGCATCAGGAGGCAGTGATTGAGAAATTAAAGTCCTTTAACCGGGAAAAATCCATCAAACGCGCGGAGAGCCGTGAAAAAATGCTTGATAAAATCGAAGTGCTGGAAAAACCGGTGGAAGTGCGTGCGGACATGCAACTGAAACTGGAACCCAAATTCCAGAGCGGTAACGATGTGCTGCAGGTGGAAGGCCTTTCCAAAGCCTTCGGCCCGCTCTCCCTCTTTGAAAACCTTTCCTTCGAGTTGAAAAAGGGAGAACACGTGGCCATTATCGGGGATAACGGCACAGGAAAAACCACAATCTTAAAAATGATAAACGGACTCCTTCCCCCGGACAGCGGCTCCATCCGTCTGGGCGCCAACGTGGCCATCGGCTACTACGATCAGGAACATCATGTGCTCCATCCGGAAAAGACGCTGTTTCAGGAAATCTCTGACGACTATCCGAATCTGAACAACACGGAGATCAGAAACACACTGGCCGCCTTTCTCTTTACCGGAGAGGACGTTTTTAAAATCATAAAATCCCTCAGCGGCGGGGAACGGGGACGGCTCTCCCTTGCAAAACTCATGCTCTCGGAAGCCAACTTCCTGATTCTGGATGAGCCCACAAACCATCTGGACATCATGTCCAAAGAGATTCTGGAGGACGCCCTGAATGCCTACACGGGGACGGTTCTCTATGTCTCCCACGACCGCTATTTTATCAACAGGACTGCCCATCGTATTCTTGACCTGAACCGACGGGTACTCACCGACTATCTTGGTAACTATGACTACTATCTGGAGAAAAAGGACGAACAGCTTGCAAAGATAGACGCATCATCCGGCTCTTCCACTGTCGAAGCGGGAAATACAGGGCATAACACGGCCAGCACGGATGCCGCAGGCTCCGGTGCAAAACAGGACTGGAAAGCCATGAAGGAACAGCAGGCGGCCGCAAGAAAACGGGAAAACGACCTGAAAAAATGCGAGTCTGAAATCGAGACACTGGAAGCGAGAACCGCAGAGATTGAAACCCTTATGGCCTCCCCGGAAATCTGCACCGACGTGGCAAAACTTCAGGAATTAAGTAAAGAAAAAGAAGAGATCGACCAAAAGCTGGGCGACCTCATGGAAAAATGGGAACTGCTCTCCGAGTGAGAGGCAGTTCCCGTTTTTTACTATTATTTCTTATGCAAGGTTGTCAAAAGTCTCACGGATCGCCTTGATAAACTCTTCACAATCTAATACCGTCACATTCTGTATGGAGGTAATCAGTGACAGGCCTTTTGTCATCTTTCCCCCTTCTATTGTCTGAATCACGGCCTTTTCCAGCTTATCCGCAAACGCCGTCAACTCCGGAATGCCATCCAGCTCGCCGCGCTTTCTGAGCGCCCCCGTCCAGGCAAAGATTGTCGCCACAGAGTTCGTGGTCGTCTTCTCTCCCTTTAAATACTGATAATAATGTCTCTGTACCGTGCCATGAGCCGCCTCATATTCATAAACGCCGTCGGGCGATACCAGTACGGAAGTCATCATGGCAAGATCACCGAACGCCGAAGAAACCATGTCGCTCATCACATCACCGTCATAGTTCTTGCAGGCCCAGATAAAACCGCCCTTATCCCTCATGACACGTGCCACCGCGTCGTCGATCAGCGTATAGAAATACTCGATACCCGCCTCGTCAAACCGCTCCTTGTATTCCGCTTCAAAAATCTCCTGGAAGATATCCTTGAAGTTGTGGTCATACTTTTTGGAAATCGTATCCTTTGTGGCAAACCAGAGATCCTGTTTCGTATCCAGTGCATAGTTAAAACAGGTTCTCGCAAAGCTTGCAATCGACTTGTCCGTATTATGGATACCCTGCAAAATGCCGGGGCCTGTAAACTCATGGATCGTCTCTCTGATCTCCGTGCCGTCAGCCGCAGTGAATACCAGCTCCGCCTTTCCTGCGCCGGGCACTTTGATTTCCGTATTTTTATAGACGTCTCCATAGGCGTGACGCGCCAGCGTAATCGGTTTTTCCCAATTCCTGACATAGGGCTCAATTCCCTTTACAATAATAGGTTTACGGAACACCGTCCCATCCAATATTGCACGGATGGTCCCGTTAGGACTTTTCCACATCTCCTTCAAGTTATACTCTGTCATTCTTGCGGCATTAGGCGTAATCGTCGCACACTTAACGGCTACCCCGTATTTCTTTGTCGCCTCCGCAGAGTCTACCGTAACCTGATCGTCAGTCTCGTTGCGGTGTTCCAGACCGAGATCATAGTACACTGTCTTAAGGTCAATATATGGCAATAACAGCTCATCCTTGACCATTTTCCAGATAATTCTCGTCATCTCGTCCCCGTCCATCTCGACCAATGGCGTTGTCATTCTGATTTTTTCCATACGTTCCGCCTTTCCTGCCGTTGCACAAATCAACAGCCTATTTCTCTTTTTCCGTTTCCTCAGTGTTCTCCCCGTAAATTTCCTTCAATCCGTTCTTTACCATATTGTCATAGGCGTTAATCATATGCTGGTTTGCCAGCCTCTCCGCAAGCTCCGCATCCCCCGCCTTGATGGCCTCCATAATTTGTCTGTGCTCCTCGTTGGAGGCTCGTCCCCTTGTGTTAGTTGCCAGGGTTTTTTGTCTGACACGCAGAACATATCTGTGGAAATCTCTCAGGGTATGCTCCAGAAGCTTGGAATCGCAGGCTTCATAGAGGATATCGTGAAACCGGTTGTCAAGCTCCGCGATCTGATCCAGATGACCCTTTTCCTCGTGAAAATCTGCAAGATAGATATTTTCCTCCATCTCTTCCATCTGTTCCTTCGTGATCTTTTCCGTAGCAAGGCGGGCACACAGCCCCTCCAGAAGGGATCGGATCATATAGATATCCTTTACGTCCTTCGCTGTGATCCCTGTCACATAGGCGCCCTTGTTAGGGACGATCCTGATCAGTCCCTCCAGCTCCAACTGCCGGAAGGCTTCCCTGACCGGCGTGCGGCTCACACCCAGCTCTTCACCGATGGCCACCTCTTTCAGTTCCTCATGCTCCCTGTATTTACCGTTCAGGATATCCTCACGAAGTTTCTGAAACACACGTCCCCGCAGAGAATACTTGTCGTTTGCATCATACTTCTTATCGTAATTTGTCATTTTCTCCACACTTCTGCACATATATTTTTCGTACAGGTATAATTGTATACAATATACGAGCTTCTGTCAATAATAACTGCACATTTTTTCTATGTTCAACATCCCCCATCCCTGTTTACTCCAATCCTCTCCCAGATCTTTCGCGGTAAAAACCATCTGCCGTTTCACCTGCTCACTGCTCGCATAGGGAAATTTCTGCAAAAAGAGAGCTGCTGCGCCACAGACAATGGGTGTAGACATAGATGTGCCGCTTTTTCTCATATAAGCATCCCTGTAACCGCCCCGCCTGTCTCTGCGCCAATTCACGTTGCAGGACATCACATCGGTGCCGGGCGCGACAATATCCGGCTTCCTGTAGGGCAGATCCCCCCTGCTCCTCCCGGAATAGTTTTCGCACAAATCTTTTCTTGCTCCAAAATAGCCGCCCTCATGGCAGCCCACCGTAATGACCCTGCGGCTCTCTCCCAGAGGGGACAGCGTCCCTTCGTCCGGCCCTTTGTTCCCCGCTGCGCAGACTACCGCCACACCCTGATCGCAGACCGCATCCAAAAGCCCAACCAGCTCCTCCATCCGCTCCCGATCCCCGCTTTCGCCGATACCGACGGAGATATTTAACACCCGGATCCGATAGCGCAGGCGGTTCTCCAAAACCCAAAGAAGGCCATAGTACATGCTCTCGATACTGCCCTCACCCTTGTCGTCAAGCACCTTTCCCACACAAAATCTGCATGTGGGCGCAATCCCGGAAAGCCGCCCTTTTGAAAGCCGTCCGCTTCCTCCGATACATCCGGCCACGTGGGTTCCATGACCGCTGTCATCGTAAGCCCCCTGTCTTCCATTTACAAAATCATGAAATGCGATGACACGATCCTCAAAATCCGGATGGCCGCAAATCCCCGTATCAAGAACCGCCACGCAGATATCTTCCGTCGTCACATCATACTGTATTCTGTCACTGCACCCAAGCTGTCTCTTCACCCTGTCCATCGTACATAAAAAAACTCCCGGCTTTAGATATATATTATGCCGGGAGTCATTTTATGCGCATACATGATTAAGATATCAGCCCTAAAAGCCAGTCCCTTGCGTTAATCCGGCGGATGCCTTCATACTGTTCCTCAGGATCTTCATCAAGAGTCAGAATAAACTTCGGATAATGGTCACGGATAGCCATAAGCGGTCTCAACTCCCTCTCCAACGTTTTCTCGTCCCGCACTGTTAATGCTGCCTGATAATAAGTAATGCCTTTACTATTTTGTGCAACAAAATCTACCTCAAAACTATCTATTTTACCGACATAAACATCATATCCCCTTCTGAGAAGCTCCAAATACACAACATTTTCTAAAATATGTCCGGCATCATATGGCCTGGAACCAAGAAGCATATACCTTAGCCCAATATCAACAACATAATATTTTTCCAGTGTTTTTAAATACTGTTTTCCCTTAATATGATATCTTTTCGCCTGATAAATCACATAACTCTCAACCAAAGCCTCCAAATATTTTTCTATGGTTTTTGCATCCGTTTTTCTTCCGTTTGAAGTCATTGTATCCGCTATCTTTTTGGAAGAAAGCGGACTGCCAATATTATCAAAGACAAATCGGAGCACACTTTTTAACATCATTACATCTGTTATTTTCCTTCTACTGACAATATCTTTAATAACAATCGTATTATATATCCCCTCCAGATAATCCCGGATCTCATCCGGCTGCCCTTTTAATTCCAACGTGTAAGGAAACGAGCTGTTTTCCAGATATTCCCTGTATTTTATCCCTCTGTCATTCATGGTACCGGTGCTTTCCATATACTCCTTGAAGGAAAGAGGCAGCATTTCTATCTGCACATACCTGCCTGAGATCAGAGTAGCCATCTCGCCAGAAAGCATATATGCATTGGAACCGGTAATATAAACATCCACATTTTTTTTGATATATAAACTGTCAATTACTTTGGGAAAGTTCTCTACATGCTGGATCTCATCCAAAAAAATATAAGTCATTTTATCCTGAACAAGCCTGCTTTTCAAATAAGCGTACAGAACCTTATAATCTGTCATTTCCTCATAATCTATATCTTCGAAGTTAATTGTGATTATCTGTTCATCCGAAATCCCCTGACTGCACAGCCAATCCTGAAAGATCTCAAGCAAAGTCGATTTCCCACAACGGCGGATACCAGTAACAATTTTAATCAACTGCTTATCCTTAAATGCAATCAGTTTGTCCAGATATTCTGTTCTCTCTAAAATCATCGCAGACCCTCCTCAATAATAGATAGAATGAGTATATCCGAAAACCTTCAAATTATCAACAGTTTTTGGATTACGTTCCTAAAACTTTAATTTTCCAGTTGCTTTTGGGAATTTCCCATAAGAAAAGCACCCACGCAAACGCGAGTGCTTTCCATCTCAACTTTTATTTCCTGTGTCCAATCTTTCGGAGCTTTCTCCTCCATCTCATCCAGGTCGTCTTCCGATAAAAGAACAGTGCCATCGATGTAAAGAACAGACCTGTGCAGAGGATATATTTAGGATGAATGCTGTAATCACCGGTATCCGGGGTAGCGTCCTTCTTCCCAAGAGAGACAAACACCGCCTGCCCCTCCTTCACATCTGCAACAGCCAGACCGGAGCCATAATTATAAATACCGTAATCGGAGAAATGTGCCGCCTGGAACGCCACCGCGTCCTTACCGTTCAGGGATACAATACGGCTGTCCACCTCCTCCAACTGTCCGTCTTCGTCCAGACACACCACATGAAGGTTATTCTGCAATACCCCGCTGGGAAGCGGCATGGTAATTTCCACCCGCTGCTTTCCAAGTCCCGTGATCGGCACATTTGTCCGGGTATCCGTCATATTGATCTCGTATGCATGCAGGGAATGAGGCAGTTTGTTGCCGTAAATCGACTTATACACGTCGCCGATCTTTGTCATCGCCTCCTCACTGTCCGCAATGTCAATTCGGTAGCTGCCTTCATCGCCTTCCATAACAGCCGTTACAGTGCTGTCCTGGGGTATCGAATAACTATTGTTATTCACAGTAATACCGGTCTGCGTCCCCTGGGATTCCCCAAACGTAAGAGTGGTTAAGGCTCCTCCCTCCAGCGTATAGGTGACGCCGCCGTATTCTATCGTATCACCGGATGCAGGCCCGCCGCCCCGTCTCGAAAGAATGGTCAGTATACCGCCCGCCTCATCGGAACCAGACGAATCCGTAACACCTGATATGTCATCCGCAGAATCCGTACCGTCCTCAGAATCGTCTTCGGCGTCTCCTTCTATTTCGTCAGCCTGACTGTCCGCAGAATTGTCTGTGCTGTTTTCCTCTGATAACGCTTCTGCAGCATCGTCTGCAGCAGCCTCTGCTGTGCCGCCTTTCCTGCAGATCACGCCGATAAAGTCGTCGCCCGCCACGGAAAGGCAGGTACCCGTCAGATCCGTCACTCCCGCAGGAATCACATAAGTGCGGGTCCCCGTAAATACCGGTCCTCTATATGTATCCCGATATAATTTTGTGGCTGTATTTTCATAAGAACGGTTCGGGAGCGTATCCCCCTCAAAAACAACCACACCATTCTTTATATTCTCATTATCAAACGCACGAAGCCCGATCTCCTCCACGGACGGCGCGATCGTAACTGTCTGAATCGGACAGCCGGCAAAAGCCCTGTCGCGGATTTGACGTACACCGCGTCCTCCCTCGATATTCTGCAAATGATTGCAGTCCTCAAACGCGCCCTCTCCGATCACAGAAACGCTGTCCGGAATCTGTACCCCTGTGATACTGGTCTTTCCTTTAAAGGCTTCTGCACCTATCATCTTTACGGAGTCAGGGATAGACACATTGCCGCCCTGTCCCCTGTAAGCGAGCAGAATCCCGTCCCCCACAATCAGGAAGGCGCTCCCCTCGCCTGCGTTTCCTTTCCACTGCTCAAGCCAGAGCGTCTTATCAAAAGCGGAAACCCCAATCTCTTTCACACTGTCGGGAATAGACACATCCGTCAGTCCGTCACAGTGGTAAAATGCCGCATAACCAATTTCTTCCACACCATCAGGGATCTGCGCGGAAGTAAGTCCCGCCCTGGCATAGGCAAATTCTCCGATCTTCCGGATACCACCCGGTATCGTCCGGGATGCGCTGTCGTCATTATAGTAAGCCTGCGCCGCTATGGTTTCCCCGTTCACCACCGTAAACTTGGGGAATGAACCTCCCTTCGCATCCTCCGAGCCCGCAAGCCCGGGAACCGTATCCAGATCCGGCGTCTCCTCCACAGGCTCGCCACCCAGAATTTCCCCCGTTCCTCCCACATTGACCGTCGCCTTCGCATTGTCCACCAGCACATAGACTTCCTGGCCGATCACGCGGGATTTGGCCTTCACGCTGGGCTCTTCCTCTTCTTCCATGGCATTCATGTGGGTTACTTCATGATAATAATCCACAGGAGGCAGATTCTGCGTCTCTTCCTCCTCCGCGCTTTCCTCACTTACACGGTTCGGAATCGGCGCCTCCTCATATTCGGACACATCAATATCATCCAGTACCAGCGTATCCGCAAAGCTCTTCGCATAGGAGCCCTCATCCGCATGAATGGTAAGTTTCGTGCAGCCGTCGAAAGCCGTGCTGTGAATGGAACTGATGGAGGCGGGAAGGGTGATGTCCCGCAGCCTCACACAGTCCTCAAATGCTTTCATGTCAATACTTTTCACAGAATATGGAACATCAACCGATTTTAAATTCTTACAGTTGGAAAAAGCATACCCCGGAATTTCTCTCACATTGCTGCCGATACTCACATCCTGCAAATTGTAGTCACCCCAAAAGGCGTAGGGTCTGATCTGCTCCACCGAATACGGCATCTCGTAATAATCCGCTTTCCGCCCTGCCAGCACCTGATAGAGCACATCTTCTCCCTTTTTATTGTAGATAGCGCCATCGTTGCAGACAAAATTCTCGTTGTCACTGTCAATATCCACATCGGACAGGCTGTATGCCCCAGCAAACGCACCATTGCCAAGGCTCTTAAGACCAGTGCCAACAGATACGTCTTTCAGGGAAGGACATCCTGAAAATGCCGCGTTCTCGATCACTTCCACGCTGTCAGGAATGTTCACGCTCTCCAGATTCGAGCACTCGGAAAAAGCCCTCGCGCCAATGACCTCCACCCCGTCGCTCAAAGTGACGCGGCGTACAGAGTCATTTCCCGCAAAGGCTTCCGCTTCTATCTTTTTTACCTGATTGGAAAGAGACACGTCCTCTGCCGTGCCATTGTACTTCACTAATGTAGTTCCATCCATCTGAAAATCAGATGCGGCGGAGGAATCCTCCGCCTCCACATCTGATACAGGAATCTGTGTCACGGCAATCGCTGTTACCAAAAACAGCGTGCCGATCAATTTTCTCAACCTTTTCCCCATAGGATTCCCCCTTGGGCTCATAAGTCCCTTACGATTTTGCTTTTACCTTCACTGCCGCCTTTTTGTCCCTCTTCATGAACAAGATGATCGACAGACAAGCCATCCCGAGCGATAAGAACCACTTCGGATGGATCGGATCACCGGTCTTGGGCGTCGTATCAAGCATACCCTCAACCAGATTGCCAGTATCCACATAAATCGTGTAAGGCGAGAAGTGGGTTGCATGGAAACGAATACAAGGTACACCGTTAATCGTTGTAAAGTTTTCATTCAAACTCTCTAACTGATCACCGTTGATAACTGCACCTGCCATGTTGTTGCCGCCGTAAGCCACCAGTGAATCCGGAATCGGAATCGTGATATCCACGGATATCCCGTTCAGTTGGTCGCCTGTAAGCTGATAGCTGCCGGTTGCATCCCACAGAGTAATATCCATCGCATAATAAAGGATATTGTCCAAAGTGCCATACTTATTCGTGAGAGCCGCCGCCACTGCACGGGTCGCCTCATCAGTCTCGGAAATCTTCACAACGAAGTTATCCGTAGAACCGTTCACATTCGCCGTCGCCAGATCTCTGTTGGAGATACCCGGTTTCTGAATATCCACTCTGGTATTGCCATTATCGTTTGTATTATTGTTAGTATTGCCGCTTCCACCGCCGCTTCCGCCAATCGGAGCCGCCGCCGGAGTGGTCGTATCCGCCACATAATTTGCCTTGACCGTCACATTATTCGAAGGCATTGTGAAGGTAGTAGCCGACATACTCACACTGGCAAGAGACACACCGTTCGACTCTGTCGTCCACTTGTCAAAGCGCATACCTGCCGCAGGGATCGCCGCCTGAATGATAACCGTCGTGCCCGGTGCATAGCTGCCGGAACCGCTTCCGTTCTCCACAAACACCGTGTACTGTCCTGCACCGCTTGTGGTGGAGGTAGTGCTTGTGGAACTGCTGGAAGAAGAACTGCTGCTGGAACTGTTCTTGCTGCTGCTTGAGCTCTTGTTACTGGTTGTGCCTCCGCTGGTATTTGTCGTACCACCGCTGGTATTCGTCGTACCACCGCTCGTATTGGTAGAACCGCCGCTGGTTGTGCCGCTGTTCGTCGACGCCTTGTACAGCGCGATAATAGTCATATTCCTGTCTATCTTCGTCTGCTCTGTCCATGCGCCGTTTCCGCTGCCACTTGCATAACCGCTGGTAAAGCCGTTAGGCTCAAATCCCGCATGAGTCGGATGTATCGGCCCTGCAATTTCGTTATCTGCAAAACTTGTGCCCGCCGGAATTAAATATGTGCCGTCCTTTTCAGCGCCTATACCTCCAATTCTCTGACCATCAACGCCGTCAAAGAACTCAACCACCCAATTTCCGTTTATCGGTTTGCCTCCTTCAAAGTGGCCCTGCGCATAGAAAATGGTATCTTCCCGAATCGGACTTCCAAGACTTGAATCATTGAGACCTACCCAACCTTCAAAGATCCATCCCTCCATTGTCGGATTTGCCGGAACAACCGCCGTTTTACCATCTTCTACATACTGTGGATTATCCATGGGATTACCCAAATCATCCACCAGATCCTCAATCAACTGATAATTAGCGTCATAGAAAGAAACCTGCCACTGTTTGCCTAACGGAGGATTCTCCATGACAAGATTATACTCGGAGCCATACTCTTTCACATATCTCTCCACCGCTGAATCCTCATGGGCACGCACATTAGTCTGCACTTTTTTATTACTATCAAAGGCGTTACCGGAAATTTTTACCTCGTCGCCATGAATAGTGAGACTAATTAAACTGTTATCCCCCACAAAAGCGCCCTTTCCGATATCATTAACCGTCGTAGGAAGAGTCACCCTCGTAAGTCCAACATTTGTTTCCTCATTAAAACAGTTTTTAAAGCAGTCCTCAGGAATCACCGTGAGTCCAGCAGTGTCATTACTACCAAAATTCACTTCCGAAAGATTCACACAATTCTCAAAAGCCCCTGGCTTGATTGCGCTTACTTTCTTAAGGTTCTCATCAAATGCCACATTGATAAGAGCTGGCCCCACATTTTTATCATTCCTTCCCCGCGCCGCCAGACATTCCTCAATCGTCAGAGAGTCGTCTGTATTTCTAGAATAAATAATACCATTGACTGTCGTATACCATTCGTTATCGCCTACCCGCTCCATTTCATAACAACCCCTGAACGGTGCCTTTCCGATATCCTTGCAGGCAGGGCCCAAATTCACTTCCAACAGATTCTCACAGCTGTCAAAAGCGTAATCCGGCAGATACTGTACACTATTCAGTGTAACGGACGTAATCTTGTCATTTCCGCGCTTATACCGCTCTCCGTTATCAGCATTCAATTTGTCATCATAATAGCCGCTGAACAACCCTGGCTGCGTAGCTGTAGAACCATCCTCGTCCTGTCTGGCCTTACTGGTATACATATGCCAGACATCTCTATCCAATTTGCGCTCCAGATAAATGGACGCATTATTCTTATTTTTCTCTGAATTCTGATAATATCCGTAAACATCAATAGAATCCACGCCATCCGGCACCACAATATTATGTACCGAATCCAACAGGCCAAGCTCCTCCGCATTGAGGGTCGGATAGGTCGAATCCGATGCCCCGACATTGAACGGATGTCTCTCATAATAGGGGTCCGGCTTCCCCGCCGCATATACTGTGATGGGCTCAAACAGGAAATCTGCAATCGCTTCCCCTGTAGTGGTGTCATCATCCGTATCCGGAGGCGTTACCGCAGCTTCATCCCAATTTGCAGTTCCGATAAAAGTACTGTTAACCCAAGGGCCATACCACTCAGAATCATATGCCGCCACGCCATCTGTGATCCATGCCGTCCTAAATGCCTCTCTCCGGGAGGTAAATGCTTCCCCACTATACTCAGCATAGGACTGCATTTCCCTCATATGCTCATAAGTGCCATAGTTACCCTCGCTAATCTCATTCGCATAGGCCTCATTCAAGAGATCGCTCACCTGATCCACCTTCGGATAGTCAAGCAACGTTACCAGACCGGTATGTTCATCATACATGACCGTCAGGAAAGAGGGAGACAGACTCTTATAACATACCCGGATTCCTTCCGGCTCTTTGATGATATTGTCTTTATTCATAGCCCACTCAAAGGGCGCATATCCTTTCACAATATCCCCATGGAATGTCAGCTCTTCACTGCCGGTCTTGAATGCGTTCGTGCCAATAGTAAATGCCTCATGCCCTGCGCTCGGAGAGCTGAATGTAACATCGATCAGTTTTGAGCAGCCCTCAAATGCACTGTCTCCAATCTGTGTTACGGAATTACCAATATACGCTTTCTTTAATTTTTCCCATCCGCGGAAGACCGCAGGACTGATGACTGCAATTTGACTGCCATCTTCAATCTTCAGCGATACCACATTATTGTTTAAGTCTTTGTCACTGAAACAATCTGTGGCAATCCCTGTCACATCCTTCTTTGCCACCTGTGCAGGAATCACCAGATGCACATTTGACACACTAATACTCTGATCTTTTCGGGTACAGGATGTCAATATACCGTTATTATCCACGCACATCAGATACTCGCCATTACTGATCTCATAATAATTCAGTCCGTTCCGAATATAGAGATAAGGAACCACATCAGATACGGCTGTCACCGCATCCCACGTTTTCTGTCTGGGAGTGGCCGGGTTTCTCCTGGAGTCCAGTTCCGGCCCCTGCACATAAAAATCCGGATTGCTGACCGTTCTGAATAACCCCTTGCCATTCCGTTTCTTTTCATAGACAGTATTGCCGTATTCATCCTTAATAATATTGCCATCAGCATCCTCAGCGGGTGCCATGGTAGCTCCCGGCTCATAGTCTGCACGGCCACAGGAACCATTCCCGTCGTCAGGGAAAACAACACACTCCAAATTATAGCAGTTATAGAACGTGTTGTCCGGCACCTTGGCTGTCTGTGTCCTGCCAAAGTCTGCGGGCATCGTTACTTTCGTCAGATTAGACCGTCCAGCCAGCACATAATCCCCAAATCCGCTGTCATCCTGACTATTAGCATTATTTGGCAAAGGCTGACTGATTCTTGTCGGGAACAGGAATTCCGTCATATTACCGGCCACTCCACCTTCTACCGCAAACGCCCCAGTACCAATAGTGTCAATATTCACTGTCTGTAATTCGTTCATCTTAAAGTTCGTACTGTTTAAGGCAACATCATTATAGAAAGCATAATCGTGAATCTTCGCCGGGCTCGCCGAAATCTTCGAAAAATCAAGCGTCTGTAAGGATTCGCAGTACGCAAATGCCCCCGGACCAATTTCCTCCACCGACGTAGGAAACTGCACTGCTGTCACCGCTGTGCCGTAGAAACTCTCCACGCCCAGTTTTCTGGTAGTTGGCTGAGCGCCAAAATCAATCTTGGTCAACTGCCTGCAATTTTTAAATGCATAGTCGCAAATTTCAGCCACGTTAACAAAGGATATCTCTTTTATAAAGGAATGCTCAAATGCACTTCTGCCAATATACTTAATCTCTGGCGGCAGAGTGAGCACGCGTACATTTTCAGTATCTTTAAAGGCTTCATTTCCAATACCAATAATGGAAGCATCGCTTATATATTTAAGACCGTTTGCATCAAATTTGCCTGCCGGACTCTGACCTTCAATTTTCAGTGGTATGTATACATGCACATTTTCAGGCGTACCAGTGTTATCAGCATTCTGAATTGCATCGATGACATCCACCAGCCTACAGCCTGCCAGAGAATCTTTACCACCTGTTGTACTTCTGTTCACATCGCAATAATATTTCAGCCGCTGTGTATCATCCAACTGATTGATTTTTCTTTTCTGAGCTTCCGGCTCCTTCGGTCTAGTCGTCTCATCTGTCACATCAGTGTTTGGATTATTCTCCCACGCTGCCAGATCTTTATCATACTGCGCATACGCAGCGACCTGCTCCTGATATACTCCGGGGAAATACTCATTAAAAAACTTGTTCGCATTCATATCAGGGTCCTGTAAACTGGCGCTGTTAGGCCTTTTTAGCGTGTATTCGAAAGGGCTTCCAGCATCAGCGGAACCTTCCGCAAAAAAGGCTCGGACCTTCTCCTGATCAATGACATCGTATCTGTAAATAACGTTCGGATTCAGGATTACGTTGTCCTGCGGATACTTGCTGTTATATTCGCTGATAATCCCGCTGCTGTCGGTAGCTCCTCCCTCCAGATTGGAGAAAAAGAACCTATACTGCCAATCCAACTGATACTGACTATCCGACAGTTTCTGAACAACGGTTGCGTAATATGTCTGGTTACTGCCAGCATCTAATCCGCTCCCCGTACAGAGTTTTCTGTTGCCAGTCCCTTTATCATTCTTCATATTACCATTGTCGTCATGATCCGGATACTTATATGGCAGAGTTTCATCCTCATTTTCATACAAAGAGATGCCAAAATCCTCCGGTGCTGCCGCGTTCTCCGGCACAGGAATCGCCGCCACCACAATAGCCGTGATCATTAAAACCGCCGCCAGACTCCGTCTCGCGGTTCTCTTTAATCTTCTCCTAGGCTTTTTTGTTACCGGCTTCTTTGCTGTTGTCTTTTTTGCCATGGTACTTTCTCCTCATTCCCTTACACATTTTACTATCTTGATCAACTTCACCAACGGAAGATAATTTACTGTCCTGCCTGTATCCGCTTCGCCACCACCACAAAACGGCCGTCCGGCTCGGAACTGTCACAGGTGGAGAGTGTCAGAATCTCATCCCCAAAGGATGCCGTCACCCCGGTGTCATATAAGGACAGGGCTGCCATCTCCTGCATATTGGATTCAAATTCCTTCTCCGACGCCGCATCGAAGAACTGATAATATTTAAACACCACCTCGTCCTCATTGTAAACCCGTGAGCGGAACACATACATAACCTGATAGAGTCCTTTCTCATAGATCGTATCAAAGCGGATGGTGGAATGCTTTTCACAGTATTCTTTACTGCTGTAGCTGTTCAGATTCCCGAACATTTTGCCGGACTTCATATGATGTCCGTATATAATTAAATTCGTATTCCTGTGTACCACATCACAGGCGGCATCCATAAACAAACTGCCGTTTTTGTCATACTCCTGATTAAAATTGTGGTCCAGATAATACTCGTTGTTTGACGTCTGCATCACCGGATAGTCTATAATTGTATCGTCAATTTTCAGCCATCCGATTAGCTTTTTGTTTTTATTGTAGAGAGTTTCATACTCCGGAAGAACCGTAAGCTCCACGTCCTCCTCCTCAGTATGGTGGACCGTAACCGGCGGGGACGCCGCTCCCGCTAGAGCATAATTGCCTTTCAGCGAGGCAAGCTGCTCATAATCCCCCTGCGTCCTGTCCGCAAAATAAGAATACACGCCGAAATAGCCGAAGCATCCCACTGCGATGAAACTGCAGAGAACAACTAACAGCTTACGGCGTTTTTCCCTCTTCTTTACTTCTTCCAGAATCGCCTTCTGCATGTCAGCGTCATAATCTTCCAGTGACGCCTGCGGTTTTTCCTTACTGTTCTTTTTCCCGGCTGACTGCTTCACATTTATCCCGGACGTCTTCGCCTGTTTCTTCTGCGCCTTTTTCCGGGCCCGTTTTCCCTCGGGAAGTCTGCTGTTCTTCGTATAACCCTGACTTTTATATTTCTCAGCCAGCTCATAGATCCTGTCGTCAAATTCACTCCCGATGGCGCTCTCAAAGCGGTATTTTCCCTCCGCAAGCGCATCGCACAGGGAAATCACCTCTCCCGGCTGCTCCATATGTATCTTCGACTTAATCTCTTCTATGAGTTTCAGGTCACGTTTCGCCGCCTTGTATTCCGACTCTGTCCTAAATCTCCTGCCTGCCGCTTCATACCCCGACATATGGGGACCGCTCCTTTGCCAGATACTATATATGGCCGCTCAAACCGGGTTTCGACACAATATGAGCGATTACCATATACTTTTATTTTACTCCTTTTTGTAGAATATGCAAGTTTTTTTATAAGGCAACTCCAATATTCCTCTTTCTGCCCTGCTGTTCTACGCGGTAACTATCAAAAAACCATGAGTATTGTACCATGATTCTAACATTTTTACAAGTCGTCAGAGAAATCGGAAAAGGGCGCGGGGATCCTGCTGTGATCCCTGCACCCCTCATGTGCCCTGCTGTATTATGCGCTTCTTTCCTCGATGGCCTTTTTAATCTTATCCACTTCTTCCAAAAGATAGTTGACCTTGACCTCGTAGGCCCGGTTATTATCAGCCGCCGGGATCGCCATGTTCAGTTTCTTCGTCAATTCAATAAAGTTTTCAGCGATCAGCTGCACGTTTTTGTCCGTGAAGTTTTCCACATGCATCCCGATTCCCGATACTTTGCGCTGCAGGTCATAAATATCGGCTTTCACTGCCCGCATATCCTCTTTCATGTCCTGCATGTCCTCTTTCATGTCCTGCATGTCTTCTTTCATGCCCTGCATATCTTCTTTCATGCCCTGCATGTCCTCTTTCATGCCCTGCATGTCCTCTTTCATGCCCTGCATGTCCTCTTTCATGCCCTGCATATCTTCCTTCATGTCCTGTAATTTTTCATCGATAAGATCAGACATTTGTTGTAATAAATCTGTGTTTGTCATAGGTCTCCTCCTTAGATATAACATCATTCTCTATCTATTGTCGTCAGTTTCTTTAAGGTTCCCGCCTTGAACCCCATCATACCACAGAAGAAGAAACATGTCCATCTTTTTTGATACAATTTATAAACGTTATTTCGTTTATAATGTTTAATTCACATTTAACTTTTATCCAATTCCCATTGATCCGCGTAAAGAGAATGCTTTCACAGCACTTCCCCCACATGCATCTGCAAAAAATTATCCTGCACACGGGAAAGCCCCATCTCGTTAAGGGTCTGAACCAGGACATTACAGACCGCTTCAATGACTACCACTCTGCCATCCCCCGTATTTAACTGATACAGGAAATCCGCGGGGCCTGCTCCTTCCCACGCCGCCGCCGGATCGGGAACCTGATAGAGCAGCGAGAGCATTTCACCGATCTCCCCGCAAACCGAAAGTTCCCGCAGCCCCCTGTGCATCCACTTGTAGAAAGGCGCGTATTTTTTGTTCAGAAGATAGACAATCTGCATGGCCTCCTTCACAAATTCCGTCAAGGCAATCTCCGCCGCGATACGCTCCCCCCTTTTCATGGCGCGGGCGTAATTGTACTGCCCCGCCTGTGCCGCCCTGGCCAGACTTTCCGCCAGTTTTTTCCGCCACACTTCCTCCGGATAATAGGCCAGAAGCGCATTCCTGATCTCAGTAAAACGCCCAAGAAAATCCTCAAAGACCTGACCGCCCACCGCCGCGCAGAGTGACGGTTCCGGGATCATGAACCATTCCTGTGCCGTCTCTGGCGCCGATTCCCGTCCCAGAATTTCCAGATAAAAATCCTCCAGACAAAGAGCGCCGACGCGGCCCTTGCCCTGCTCCTCCTCCACTCTGCCCCCAAATCCCATAAACGCTTTCGGAAGCGCGTTATAAGCTGTCTGCAGTTTTTCCCCGTATTGTCTGTAAATCTCACGTGGCAGCCAGACACAGAAAGAAGGGCCATAATCGTGATCCCGGGAGATTTCATCGTCAAATCCAAGGCACTCCGAACCATATCCCACGAGCCCGGCGGCCGTCTGCCCGGCAATCTCGGGAAATTGTTCCCTGATCATCCTTTCCCCATACTCTCTGTAATATTTTTCGGATAATTCCAGCCCCTTCACGATCCTTCTCCCTTTCCCTTCCTGCTTCTTCTGCCATCCACCGTTTTCCTCTGCCTTACATGCAGGCTCACCCCAAAGCAGAACCGCCCTGCACGCGCCCGAGCACTTCCCGCGCCCTGGCTGCATAGCTTTCCTGTCTCCCGGTATCTCCCATACTGCCGCACACTGCTGCACAGTTCTCGCAGAGAATGCCATAGCTCATGTTTTCCCCATAGTGCTGTTTCACCAGTTCCAGCGCCTTCTCATAATAGGACAGGGCTTTTTCATAATCCCCATCCCTGTAGCAGGCCTCGCCCATCCCCGCCAGCGCACCGCTGTAATGCTCGTTCAGGTTATCACCGCCCTGCTCAAAAAGTGCAAGGGCGCGCGTAAGACACTTTTTTGCCTCCTCATTTTCTGAGAGCTTAAAGTAAATCAGGGCCAGATTCGTCAATGTGGTGGCCGTCTGCGCCTCGTTATCCGGCAGCTTCTCAATAATGGCCAGCGCCTTCAGCGCCGCCTCTGCCGCCCCTGCGTTGTCATCCATCTTCTCCAGAAGAATGCTCATATTGTTGTAGAGCCCGGCCTGACGGTAGTCACCCTGCGGAAGAATCCGGTCATAAATCTGAATGGCCTGGCGGTACAGCCTGATCGCCTGCGCATAATCCCCTGCGGCACTGTAGGCGGTGGCTGCATTGAGAAGCGTTGTCGCGAAGTGCTCTGTGTCCTCCAGTTTTAACTCCTCCATCAAAAGAAGCACATCCTCCGCCGCCTGATACGCCTTCTCGAAAGCCGAAATGCTGCGGTAAAAGCCAATCATCTCATTGCAGATGGAAATATAGGCTGCATAGTCCTCTTCCTCCTTCGCCTTCTCCAGAGACGCCACAAGGAACTGATCGATTTTATCCGTCTCATTTCTGTCAAAATAGGAATCCAGTGTGGCAAAAAACTCATCAATATTCATCATACTCTCCCCTGTCCTTTCATTTCCATCCTGCCAATAATTCTATTCTGTTTATAAAAATAATACACGCTCACCAGAAACGCACACACAACCCAGCTGATCGGATAGCAGGAAATAATCCATGTAAGCCCCTGCCCTGCCGGGATCATATTCACCCATATAATGCGGTACACGCAGATACCAAGGACTGATATAACCGTCGTCACAAAGGTATATCCCTGCGCCCGGAGCGACCCGGAAAAAATTTCAATAAACACAAACATCACAAAAGCCGGCGAAATGCATCGCATCATGGTCATACCGATTGCCACCACCGCCGCATCTCCCGTAAAAATCCCCAACAGGAATGGCCCTGCCGCCATCAGAACCACCGTCAGAAAAACAGCCGTGCCGGCCGCCATCCCCAGACAGACTCTTGTACCTTTCTTCACGCGGCTCCATTTACCCGCCCCGAAATTCTGTCCCACAAAAGTAGTGAGCGCAATGCCAAAGGACGAGTTGATCATCCAAAACACACTGTCTATCTTACCATAGGCTGTCCATGCCGCCATGGTATCCACGCCAAGGAGATTGAGCGCCGCCTGCACGATCATGTTGGAGATACTGTACATAGAGCTCTGCAGCCCGGACGGGAACCCAATCTGCAGCATGTTTTTTAAAATCTCCGGACGTATCCTGATCCCCCGGAGGGACAGTTTCATGCAGTCCACCTTGTACATCAGCGCCCAGGTAACCAGCACCGCACTGATGGCCTGGGACAGAAGCGTCGCCACTGCCACGCCCAGAACGCCCAGTCCAAAATAAAGTACCAGAAGCAGATCCAGCACAATATTTACGATACAGCACACCACCAGATAATACAGCGGCCGTCTGGAATCCCCGATGGCGCGCAGGATTGCCGCACCCATGTTATAGATGAACACAAAGACCAGCCCCGAAAAATAAATCCGTATATACAGGATCGACATCTCCATCAACTCTTCCGGCGTATTCATCAGCCTGAGAATCAGCGGTGCGGCCGCCACGCCAAGAATGCCAAGTCCGATCCCTCCGAGAATGCCGAAGGCGTAGGATGTGTGCAGGGCGTCCTCCAGCCTCTGCCTGTGGAATGCCCCATAAGCCTGCGAAATCAGAACCGTGCCGCCAGCCGTCAGTCCCGTGAAAAATCCCACCACCATATTGATAATCTGCGCCGAGGATCCGCCCACGCTCGACAGTGCCTCCTTGCCGGCAAACTGTCCTACGATCACGGTGTCTACCGTATTGTAAAGCTGTTGAAAAAAGGTGCCGATCAGAATGGGGAAGAAGAAAATCAGCAGCTGCTTCCAGATCACACCTTCCAATATGCCATTTTGCTTTTCCTGTGTCTCCATCTCATCATTTCCAATCTTTTTCAACCATCTGTGCCAGATATCCCTTTCTTAAATCAATATCTGCCGTTAAAGATCTGTGTAATCGGGGAATCTTCCGTCAAAATCACGGTCTTATTGTCTCCGACAACACTTTCCCGCAAAGCGTCAAGCGCACGCACAAAGGAGTAAAAATCCGACTTCTCAGGGTCAGAGTAAGCCCCTGACAGAATCCGCATATATTCGGCCTCGCCTTCTGCAATCGTTGCTTCTGCCTGTGCCCTGGCGTCGGAGAGCATGATGGAAACCTCCTTGTCCGTGGTATTTTCGATCATCTTAGCCTCAGACTTACCCTCCGCAGTGTACTGTGCCGCAATGTTTCCGCGTTCGGAAATCATACGGTTGTAGACTGCCTGTTTATTATCGTCCGGAAGATCCAGCTTTTTAACCTCCACAGCCACAAGCTCGATGCCATACTGTTCCTCCACATGGTTGATCTGTCCCATCACTTCCTCCGTCAGGGAGGTAATCTCAATTACTTCTTCCTTGCCGCCGGAAAGATCCAGATCATTGCCGGAAAGCTCGCTGCCAGTCTCATCGACCGTGATCGTCATTTTGCCGTCACGGCTCCTGATCACCTCATCCTGCTTCATGTTGGAAATGGTATTCTTCGTGGCATTGTAAACAATGGCATCGATACGGCCCTCCGCATTCTGGACAGAACAGCTCAAGGTCTGGGCAAATTTAAGCGGGTCCGTCACACGCCAGAGCACATAACTGTCCACGATCATTGTCTTTTTGTCAGAAGTGATCACGTCGGAAGCCGGAAGGTCGTAGATCAGAAGCTCCTTTGGAACGGTATCAACTGATTCAATGAACGGGATTTTAAAGCTCAGCCCAGGCACAGACACCACTCTGTCCACACGGCCAAACTGCCTGATCAGCTTAAACTGGTTCTGTTTGGTCACCACCATACTGTTTGCCAGTACAAACAGTGCGGCGAGAAGCAGTAATGCAAAACCGACGCCAAATGCTTTTCCCTTTTTCCCGCTCTTCTTTTCCTTCTTCTTTGTGCCGTCGGAATTAAAACGCTCAAAATTCTGAACATTCTGATTTTGCGTGTATTGGTTTTGTGTATAGGAATTCTCGGTATAATCAGCCATTGTCTATTCCTCCCCCTGTGCTTCCTCGGTCTCATCAGCCGTCTGACTGCCGCCTCCCGCAATGGAAGGGCTCTCCTGCGTCACAAAGCTGTCAAGTGGCAGCATCGTGGTGGTCTGTCCGCCCTCTCCCTCTATGACAACCTTGACCTCCGGCAGCACATCCTCTATTGCCTCATAAAACATCCGCTTCTTTGTTACTTCCGGATATTTTACGTACTCCTGATACATGGAATTAAAACGCGCCGCCTGACCGTTTGCCTCATTGATGCGCTCCTGTTTTTTCGCCTCTGCATCCTGCAGTATTTTATCCGACTCCGCCTCTGCATTGGGAATCTGTTCATTTCTGTATTTGTTTGCGTTATTTAAGGCCGTCTCCTTGCCCTGCTTGGCTGTCTCCACCTCCTTAAAGGCGTTCTCCACCTCTGCTGTGGGAGGCGTTGCATCCTGAATCGTGATATTGACAAGCTGAATACCAATATCGTAAGAGTCAAGTTTATCCAGGATCATCTGTTTTATATTTGACTGAATCTCATTTTTCCCCGTGGTCAGCACACTGTCCACACTGTAGGAACCTATTGTGGTCCGGATACAGTTCTGGGCAATATTTTTTAAAATCAACGCAGGATTCTCCGACGCATAAAGTGCTTTGACCGGATCGGTCACTCTGTACTCCGCATAAAAATCCACATAGATAAAATTGTAATCGGAGGTGATCATCAGCGCATCCTCTATATCATCCCCGGCATCATAATCGTCCCCCTGCCGCTCGTCCCGGTAACCGATGTTGAATCCCTGAATCGTAGTGTTTACCTTGGTTACCGTCTGGATAAAGGGGACTTTAAAATGCAGTCCCGGCGTAGTGACCGCCTTTGGCGAACCAAAGGTGCAGACCACCGCCTGTTCCTCCTCCTGAATCGAGTAGTAGGAATTGCCGGCAAGTACGGCGAGTACCATCAGTACAATGACAATCTTCACCGCCCTTGCACCTTTTTCACCCGGAATGCTTACATTAACTTTCTGTTTTTTCCCAAACATGTTTGTACCACACCTTTCTCCATGATATAATGGACACGGACTGTTAAGCCTGCGTCCATTATATCACAGCAGGCGTAAATAGATATTAAAATTTAAGGAAATATTCGGAAAGGAAATAAAAGGTGAACGCACATGAAAATCATATTGATCAGACACGGTGATCCCGACTATGTAAATGATACGCTCACGGAAAAGGGAATACGCGAAGCGAAACTTCTGGCAAAAAGGGTGGCCGGGTGGCCGGACGTCACCCAGTTTTACTGCTCTCCTTTAGGCCGTGCACAGAAAACCGCTTCCTACTCTCTGGAAGCGGCCGGGCGCGAAGCAGTCACCTGTGAATGGATGAGGGAATTTTCCTATATGATTGACGATCCTGTGACGGGACGGCACGGCGTACCCTGGGACCTTATGCCGCGCTACTGGACCGAAATCCCGGAAATGTATGACCGCGAGGGTTGGAAAACCACTGCGCTCTACCGCTCCAATGACGCGCTTCTCCCCGCCTACCGAGGGGTCTGTGAAGGGCTGGACAGCCTCCTGTCCTCCTATGGCTACATACGGCACAACAATTACTATATCACAGACCCGTCAAAAAAGAAGACAGAAGATACCATCGTCATCTTCTGCCACCTGGGCGTTACCTGTATGATGTTGAGCCACCTTCTTAACATCTCACCCGTGCCTCTTCTGCACGGTTTCTTTCTGGCCACTACCTCCGTCACCGTACTCGGCACGGAAGAGCGGATGGACAATGACGCCGTCTTCCGTGTACAGGTAATGGGCGATACTTCCCATCTGAAGGCAGGTGGAGAGCCGGTCTCCCAGTCCGGTTACTTTACAGAACCTTTTCAGGGGTAGCAGTTATTGCCACCCCTGTCCCATTCCCGGACCCATCATCATGGGCGGCGCCGGCCTGTTGTCCGGCAGTTTTGCGATCGCAAAAGCCATAAAGCCAATGGTAACAGCAACTCTGATCAGGAAGGGTACGGAAAACCCCACAAAAGGGATCAGTTCAAGAATCATCGCTGCCACAAACATCAAAACCTTGGAATACACTGCTGTCCGAAACAGCGCGGACGGCAGCTGCCCTTTCTTCATCACTGAGGAAATCAGCATCGCAAACAGTAAGTAAACCGCCGCAGACAGAAAATACCCGAACGCTCTGCCCACAAAGATCAATATATGTAAGATGATAAACAGGCCTCTTAGGTAAGGCATCAATGCATCAACGGCCAGTTCTTTGCCAAGCTGCCTGTTGCGTCCAAACAGTTCGAAACCAACATACTGATATCTCGGCTCTCCCCTGTTCTGCATGATAAAAATTCTGTCCCGTCCCACAAGAATGATATCCCGATATCCGGCAGCGGCTTTTTCAGTGGCATCCCCATAGGAAAATCCCGCAACGTCGTCCGTCATGTATACATACATGTCGCCTTCTTCATACAGGAAATCTTCCTCCAGAGACAGATGTCCGTCCGTCAACGTAAAATCCGGCAGTCGATCCACCAACGCCTCCACATCGATGGACGAAAAGCTGACCGCCTGACTGATCATCGAAATAATGGCAGAAACCAGAGCCAGAAACGCCACAAATACAATCATACTTCCAACCTTTACCTGCATCAGTCTGTTGTACCTGGCCGGTATAAATGCAAAGATAAACTGTTGGAAAATATTGGGTGCTTTCTGCGGCCCGCCATTACCGCCATAATTTCCGAAACCGTTTCCTGTCCAAGCATCTCCCTGTTGATATGGGATTCCCTGCTGCTGGTATGGACTTCCCTGCTGATGATTAAAATGATCCATTTTTCCTCCTCATTCCCTTTTCACACAAGACCTGCTGGGACGGCAATTATTGCCACCCCTGTCCCATTCCCGGACCCATCATCATGGGCGCCGCCGGCCTGTTGTCCGGCAGTTTTGCGATCGCAAAAGCCATAAAGCCGATGGTAATGATAACCTTGAGAAGAAAAGGTACGGAAAGAGTCGCAAAGGGAAGCAGACTGACAAATGTCGATACCACGAACATCAGAACCTTCGCATATACAGCCGTCCGAAACAGCGCCCCCGTCTCCAGATTCTTCTTCATAATAGAGGCAATCAGCATCGCAAACAGCAGATAAACTGCCGCAAACAGGAAGTACCCGAGACCTTTCCCCAGGAAAATGATAATATATACCAATATCAAAACAACCATGACGAGCGGCATCAATGTGGTTGCAATCCATTCTCTGCTGATTGAGAGGCTGTCCCCGAAATCGCCGAAATCAACCTGCTGATACTCCCAGTTTTGCATAAGGGAAACTCTGTCCCGTCCCATAAGAAGAACATTCTGATACCCTTCAGCGGCAATATCAGCCGCATCCTCATAGGTAAATTCGTCGATATCCTCCGTCATGTACACAAACACGCCGTCTTCATCATACAGGAAATCTTCCTCCATATACAGCCGTCCGTTCGTTATCGCAAAATCCGGCAGATGCGCCGCCAATTCGTCCATGTCAATGGACGCAAAGCCAGCCGCCAGAACCGCATAAGAAAGCAGCGTGGCAACCAGCACCAGAAGCGTCACGAAGCCGATCATGCTTCCGGTCTTTACCTTCGTCAGTCTGTCGTATCTGGTCGGCACGAAGGCAAGGACAAACTGCTGAAAAATGTTAGGCGCTTTCTGCGGCTCACCATTACCTCCGTAATTTCCATAGCCATTCCCCATGCCAGAGGCGCCCTGCTGTTGGTAAGGATTACCCTGCTGCTGATAGGGATTCCCCTGCTGATAAGGGTTACCCTGCTGCTGATAGGGATTCCCCTGCTGGTAAGGGCCGCCCTGCTGATAAGGGTTACCCTGCTGCTGATAGGGATTCCCCTGTTGGTAAGAATTGCCGTTTGTCTGCTGGTTGTACTGATTATCCATGTTTTCCTCCATTGATTTTCTTTTCCTGAGAGCTGTTGTATATCCCAGTGTCAGCGGATTCTCTCGGGAAATCCCACCTTTTTCTGCACCTTGCGCAATGTCTTATTGGCAAAATATGCTGCCTTTTCCCCGTTCTCTTTGATAATCCTGTCGATATAATCCTTGTTTTTTCCGAGATCCTCGTATTTTTCCTGCAATGGTTTCAGAACGCCCACCACGGCTTCACCCACCGCCATCTTGAAATCGCCATAGCCCCTGCCGTCGAACTCCCGTTCCGTCTCCTCCGGCGTCTTTCCTGTGCAGACGCAGTAAATGTCTATCAGATTATGTATGCCGGGCTGTTCGTCATTGTAGCGGACGGCCGCCTCCGAATCCGTCACCGCCCTCTTAAACTTACGGATCACCGTGTCAGGATCGTCCATCAGATAGATGCTGGCATTGGGATTCTCATCCGACTTGGACATCTTTTTCTCAGGATTCTGCAAACTCTTGATACTGGCCCCCGTCTTTCCGATGTAGGGTTCCGGAATCGTAAACACATCGCCATAGACCGCATTAAACCGCTGAGCGACGTCCCTGGTAATTTCCAGATGCTGGAGCTGATCCTTGCCCACCGGCACCACATCCGCCTGAAAGAGCAGGATGTCCGCCGCCATCAGCACCGGATACGTAAAAAGCCCGGCATTGATATTGTCCGCATGTTTTGCCGCCTTGTCCTTAAACTGCGTCATACGGTTCAGCTCGCCCATGTAGGTAAAGCAGTTTAAAATCCAGGCCAGCTCCGCGTGTCCCGACACATGAGACTGATAATAAAGACAGTTTTTCTCAGGATCGATCCCCGCCGCAATATAGAGCGTAAGAAGATTTCTCGCCCGTCTGCGAAGCTCCGCCGGATCCTGTCTTACCGTAATGGAATGCAGATCCACAACCGAATAAAAGCACTGGTACTCGTCACAGAGCGTCACCCAGTTTTTCAGGGCCCCCAGATAATTTCCCAAAGTCAGGTTTCCGGTCGCCTGCATACCACTGAATAATATCTTATTTCCGTCCAACATAGTATCATTCCTCCCATATCTAAATAATATATCATCGCCTCCCGCTTCCGTCAAGGAATCACTGCAGGACTGTACAGGCTTTACCGGCAGATGCACGGTACTTATACGCACAGAAGAAAAGGACCGCCAAAGCGATCCCTTCCAGGCTGTATCCAGTCTTACATTCCGTTTCCTTCGCCCTCACAGCCACATGTCGAGCCGTTCCCGCCAAAGGGTCTCTGGTCAAAGCGAGGCTCAAATCTGGAATCCTCGCATCCGCAAGGCTCGGGTTCCGGCCTGCCACAAGGCGGTTCCGGTCTGCCGCAGGGCGGCTCCGGCCTTCTACAGGGCGGATTCTGCTGCTCTTCACAGCCACAGCCGGACTGACCGGCACGATTTCCGTTCTGTCCACAGAAAAGTAACAGAAGTATAATCAGGCAACAATTATTCATAGGGTTTCATCTCCTTTTTCTCTCATACCATATCCTATGCGAGAGAAAAAGGCAGGTTACTGATTTAATATTTTTTTACGGATATAGCGAAACGTCCGTTCCTCCCCCTGCTCTGCCAGCATATGCAGCAGAAATTCCAACATCCGCCTCGTCTTTTTATGAAGCATCGGCGGCGTTTTTGAGGACTGATAGTAAGTAAGCGGGTCCTGATCCTTATAAGCCTCCCCGTGATAAACTTTACAGGCTGCAATGCGGTCCATAAACATCTCAATTACATAACGGACAGGCATCGGCGCCGGCGCCATCCCTCCCTCAATATCTCTTGCGCTGTAGTCAATCCAATACTCATAATGGTGCTTGTTGCGTCCCTTGTGGTGAAGCCATGCCGAAGAATATCCGATATCCTCTCTCTCCGCATTGTTTGGGCTTCTGTCCCCCTGATAATATCTGGCGCCTACCATAAACTCAGTCGGCGTGTATTTTGACAGGTCATGAAGCAGTCCCTGTCTGAAAAGCCCCACACGGAAGCATCCATCCATAACCAGCAGTTTATGACGGGTGATCGTCTTAAAATGTTCCCATGCTTTATTCATCCGGCTTTTTCATCCCTTTCGTCTTTGTTATCTTTGCTTTCTCTGTTCTGCCGTTCTTTCTGGACAGCTTTTCCGGCTCCACAGGTATTTCCTTCGTGGTACACAGTACAATGGTTCTCGGCGGCACACAGATCTCCTGCGCAGCAGCGTTCTCCTCAATCTCCGGAATTTCCTTTCCCGTGGACGTCCGGTAAACCCAGCATCTGCCCTTTGGCAGCTGGGGAAGTCCCATATAATTTACCTCCCAATGCATATTAACCGCAATATAGTAAAAGCGCTCTTCCTCCTTCTCACCCGCATCCGCATAGAAACCGCAGTACATGATTCCCATACATCTGCTGGCGGGGCTGGTATCCGGCCGCCATGCCTCTCTCCCATGGAAAGAAATGGCGGGAAAACCGCTGGAAAGCGTATCGATTCCACGAAGGAGCGTCCTGCTGTGCAAAATGCCGTGCGCCTTTCTCATACCGATCATAAATTTGGTATAGTCCAGAAGTTCCCGCCCCATACTCGTATGATTCCATTTAATCCACGCAATATCATTATCCTGACAGTAAGGATTATTATTTCCCTCCTGCGTGTTGGCAAACTCATCCCCGCTGTAGAGAAGAGGCGTCCCCCGGGACATGAAAAGAATGGTAACCGCATTTTTCATCTGCCGCAGGCGGAGTTCCTGAATGCCCTTCTTTCTGCTCTTCCCCTCCATCCCACAGTTCCAACTACAATTATAGTCTATTCCATCCACATTGTTCTCGCCGTTTGCCTCGTTATGCTTACGTTCGTAGGACACCAGATCCGCCAGCCGGAAACCGTCCCATCTGGCGATACTGTTCACAATCCCGTTTTCATCTTTCTTTTCCCGTATGTGGAAAAGAAATTGGTTGATCATATTGTCATCGCCTTTGATAAAACGGCGCATATCATATAAAAATCCGTCACTCAGCCATCCGACGTTGCTCTTTCCCACGCCCCCTCTGCGGGCATTCCACTCCCCTGTAAGCAGCATTGTCTCCGCAAGAAGCGGTTCATCCGCAATCATATCCATGGACAATTCCCCACTCATCAGGTGAAAACCGTCAATGTGGTACTCTAATACCCAATATTTCAAAACATCCAAAATATCCGCTGTCCTCATTTCCGGCGGAAAATAAAACTGCATCGAAACACCTATGCCGGCGCTGTGAAAAGCCCTGACCATATCTTTGAACTCTCCCACCGCATCTTTGCTGTAGGCATAGGCGCTCTTCGGTACATAATACAGCCCCGTCTGAAACCCCCAGTAGTTGAGGCGCGGCTGTTTCTGCTCCTCCCCGCCGGGCTTTGGCAGCTCCTGTTTGTAGGACAGAACCGCCTGTTCTATGGTCTGCGCTGTATTTTCCGGCATGATTTCATCAAACTCATAGGCCGGCATGAGAAGCGCCATATTAATTCCAAGTTCCTGCATATAGGGAATCTTTTCCGCCACACCGGCATAGGTTCCCTTCCGTTTCACGCCGGAGGAACGATGCTTTGTAAAGCCTCGCACATGCAGGGAATACAAGATCATTTCCCCGAAAGGAATATGGACATTTTCATCATTTCCCCAGTCATAAACCTCCGAAACTACCTGGCAGTGGGGCACAGACGGCTTTCTCATACCATAACCGCAGAGATTTTCCACACGTTTACAGCAAGGATCCTGATAAACCTCATCGCCCCTGTAAAAAAGATAGCTGCAGTTTCTGTCCCGGTAGCCGGAAAGCATCATGGCCCGGACCGCTCCCACGCGGTAGTCCTCCGGGAACGGAATCCTCACGCCTTCCTTATGTTTTCGGTCATAGAGAATAATCCCCGCTTCTTCTGCACCTTCACACACCGCCGAGATACGCAGTCCCTCTTCCTCAAAAGATACGCCGAGCGGATACATTCGAGTCCGATCCACCCGCTTTACCTGGAATGTTTTTTGCATGAAACCCTCCGTCCGTTCAAGCCCAATCCCCGGTATGCGGTGTTTCCTTTCGGGGAATCAAAAGTTAAGTCAGTTTATATTATACAGAAAACCGGTTTTCATTTCAATCGAAAAAAGTTTTTAGGTTTTGCCGGGCGGGTATATGTATGGTAAACTGTAATCAGGAGCATCTATACTGTATGTCCCGGAAAGGAAAATGCTATGAGCAAAAACGAAAAAAACAATACCAGAGAAGAACTTGAAAAGGAAGAAATGACCGTGGATCTGGAACTTGACGACGGCTCCAACGTCACCTGCGCCGTGGTGACCATTCTGACTGTGGCGGGCAAAGATTATATCGCTCTTCTGCCCCTGAACGCTGACGGCGAAAATACGGAGGGCGAAGTCTGGTTCTACCACTACAGTGAAAACCCGGAAGATCCCAACGAGGAGCCTGTGCTCGGTTATATCGAGGATGATGCGGAATACGAAGCGGTAGCTGACGCTTTTGACGAATTTCTGGACACCGCCGAATTTGACGAACTGGTGGACGACGAGGCATGAGAAAGTAACGGATTCAGGAAACGGGAGGGCGCTCCCTTCCCGTTTTTTTCTGTGTGGAAAAAGAGGGAAAGCTCATTTTCAGCGCGTGTCATAGCCACATAAAACATCCGTCTTTCCTCCTCGATCTGCGTCTGTGTCCCGGACTGCTCCAGTGGAATTTTCCCCTCATTACATTCCGGCAGAAAAACGTTTCGAAACTCCAGTCCCTTGGAGGCGTGTATGGTCATAAGCCGCACCCCCTCCCGCTCTTTCACCGGTTCCTCCATGGCCTGTGCATATTCCCGCATATAGTTCTGCATATCCTGCACCGATAAAAACTTTTCAGAAAATTTCTCGAACTCTTCTCCCTTTCTGATAAATTCCTCCGCCTTCTCTGATCCATACTTCCCCCGCAGGTAGGTCTCATACCCGATCACCTTGCGAATATAATGTATCTGCAGATGCACCCGTTTACCGGAAATATAATCGATGTCCCTGTAAAACCTTTTCACTTTCTCCTGTATGGCAGGCGCATCTTTATAATACGCAATCAACTCCGCCCTATCCACCCTCTCCCGGGGCAGGCTGTCCCGTTTCATATACCTGACCGGGCGGTTCATCACACGCAGGAAATGGCGTCTTTCACAGTTTCCCTGTCCCAATGCCAGATAGGCACAGATATCCTGAATCACAAAGTGGGCGAAACGGTTCTTCGGCCGCTCCTTTAACACAAAGGGAATCCCTGCCTCTCCAAGCGTCTGCGCCCAGAGGCCGCAATCCAGATTGGTCCGGCAGATCATGGCACAATCCGAAAGATTCCCGTTTGCCTGCTCCTTTCTAAGCGCACGGACAACCGCTTCCCGCAGTTTCTCCTCCGATACTTCCCTGTAAATCTTAAACCCTTCCCCCTCTTCATGGCGCGCGGAAATTTCCTTTGGTATACGGTTCTCGTTCTCTGCGATCACCGCTCCCGCCGCCTGCACGATTTCCTTATGACATCTGAAATTAATGTCCAGAAGAATCTGCTTCGCCTTCGGAAAATCTGCCAGAAAATGCTGCATACTGTCAGGACTTGCCCCACGGAATCCGTAGATGGACTGGTCGTCGTCCCCAACGATAAACAGATTGTTTTCCGGTGCTGCCAAAAGTTTTACGATCTCATACTGCATCGGTGAAATATCCTGAAACTCATCCACCAGAATATGGCGAAACTGTGCCCGCCATACTGACAGACATTTCTCATCCGTCTGTAAAAGCCGCAGGCATTCCGTCAGCAGATCGTCAAAGTCAAATTTGCAGTATTCCTGCAGCCAGCTTTGATATTCCCCGAACAGGAAAAGAAAATCCTCCTGCTTCATCTTCCGGATCTCCGGCACACTGTCCTCCTCATCCTGCTTCTGATACATAATGGGATTGTCCGCCGCATCCCGCCTCTGAGGCATTATGGATTTTTCCGCTGCCTCTGCTTTATATCGGCTGATGGCTGTCAATATTTCCTCTATGTCTTCCTCCTGCAAATAGAGCAGTCTTCTGTGATGATGTATGATATCCCGTATCAGCTTTCTTTTTTCCGTCTCTGTAATTATGGTATATCCGCGATACTGCGCCGATTTTCTCAAGATATGATAGAATACTGCGTGAAAAGTGCCAAACCAGACCGGTGGGGATTCCTGCCCGGTCAGGCGGTAAAACCGCTCCTGCATCTCCACAGCGGCCGCCTTCGTAAAAGTAATGACAAGAATGTGGGCGGGGTCTGCGCCCTGTGATGTGATAAGCCTGAAGATACGCTGTACAATAACAAAGGTTTTGCCACTGCCCGGCCCGGCTAAAACCATGGCCGGGCCGGCTGCGTGGCTGATTGCCTCCTCCTGCCTTTTCGTGCAGAAGGTTTTAAGCCTGTTCAAGTTTTTCGATTCCCTTTCTGATCCTCGCAAGGGACTCTTCCTTTCCCAGAACTTCCATGAGCTCCGTCGCTCCGCCCGGCGTCATCTGTTTGCCGGAAACGGCGGTTCTCACAGGCCACATCACATATCCGTTCTTATACCCCTTCTCCTCCACATAGGCGGAGAGAGCCGCATAAAGCGCGTCGTTTGTGTAATCCCCCTGCGCCTCCAGAACCGGTAACAGATCCTTCAGCACAAGAAGCGACGTCTCCGCATTCGTCTTCATCTTCTTATGGGTGTACATCGCCACATCGTAATCAGGAAGGATGTCAAAAAAGTCCACATGCTCCTTAATATCCGGGAAAATCTCAATTCTCGTCTTCACCATAGCGGCGATTTTTTTCAGGTCGTAGTCCCCTTTCACGGCTTCCTTCAAATAGGGCTCGGCCATCTCATAAAACCGGTCAAAATCCATGGCTTTCAGATATTCCCCGTTCATCCATTTCAGTTTCGTATAATCGAACACTGCAGGCGATTTGGACAGATGATGATAATCAAACCGCTTCACCAGTTCCTCAAGGGAAAAAATCTCTTCGTTATCCTCCGGGCTCCAGCCGAGCAGCGCCACAAAATTGACAACCGCTTCGGAAAGGAATCCCTGCTCAATCAGATCTTCATAAGAGGAATGCCCGCTCCGCTTCGACAGCTTCTGGTGGTTCTCATCCGTGATCAGCGGACAGTGCACATATTCCGGCACCTCCCATCCAAAAGCATCATAAAGCCGGTTATACTTCGGTGAAGAGGACAAATACTCATTGCCCCGCACCACATGGGTAATCCCCATCAGATGGTCGTCCACCACATTGGCAAAATTGTAAGTGGGATACCCGTCCGACTTAATCAGTATCATATCGTCCAATTCCGCATTGTCCACCGTGATATCCCCGTAGATATCGTCGTGGAAGGTGGTCGTCCCTTCCGTGGGATTGTTCTGGCGGATCACCCAGGGTTTCCCCGCCGCCAGGTTCGCCTCCACCTCTTCTTTTGACAGATGCAGACAATGCTTGTCGTAAACGTTGATCTCCTTGCCAGCAACCGTCTGGGTCAGAGAGGCCAGCCTCTCCCTGTCACAGAAGCAGTAATACGCCTCGCCCTTCTCAATCAGCTGTTTTGCGTACTGCATATAAATACCCTGTTTCTGGCGTTCGCTCTGTACATAAGGGCCGACGCCGCCATCCTTATCCGGTCCCTCATCATGCACAAGGCCCGTATCTTTCAGGGTACGGTAAATAATATCCACCGCCCCCTCCACATAGCGTTCCTGATCCGTGTCCTCAATCCGCAGGATAAAATCCCCGCCCTCATGCCTGGTGATCAGATATGCATAAAGCGCCGTCCGCAGATTACCCACATGCATGCGTCCTGTGGGACTGGGCGCGTATCTTGTCCTTATTTTCTCCATGTTCCGTTTCCTCTCCGTTCTCTATTCCGCATTCCCAGCACTCTGGTCGGGGATTCTCTTCGGCGCCGCCTCCTTGAATGCTTCTACTGCCTTCGACGCCGCAGGAATTGCAATATTGGTGCCCGCACCTGCCACGCAGCCGCCGGGACACGCCATGCCCTCAATCAGACAGCCGTTTTTCTTGCCGGCCTTGGCAAGCATCAGCATTTTCTTACACTCAGACAGGCTCTCCGCATGCTCGATATGCACTTCCACATCCGGATAATACTCCTTCACGCACTCCTCGATGGCATTCGCCACACCGCCGGCCACGCCGTAGCCTCTGCCCGCGCCCGTCGCGCCTTTCATCTCGTCCAGTGCCTGTATCTCTTTTAAGAAAATTCCTCTGGCCTCAAAAATGCCCGTCAGCTCCTCAAAGGTGATCACAAAATCCACATCTGAGCGGATCGTCCTGCGGGACGCCTCCAGTTTCTTCGACGCACAGGGGCCGATAAACACCACCTTGGCATCCGGATGTTCCTGTTTGATAATCCTGGCTGTGGCAACCATGGGCGTCAGTGCGTTCGATATCTTGTCAATGGTCTCCGGGAAAAATTTCTTCGCAAGCACCGACCATGACGGACAGCAGGAAGTCAGGCTGAAGGGCAGCTTCCCCGTGGCCACTTCCGTGGCGTAATGCTCCGCCTCGGCAATGGCTCCCAGATCTGCGCCTATGGCCGTCTCATACACATCATAAAAGCCCAGCTCTTTCAGCGCCGTTTTCAGCATATCCGGCGTCACATCGGGGCCGAACTGCCCCGCAAAAGCAGGGGCTACCTGGGCAATAATCTGTTCTCCCGTCTGCAATGCACGGATCAGCTGGAAAATCTGCGACTTGTCCGCAATCGCGCCGAAGGGGCAGTTCACCATACACTGTCCGCAGGATACACACAGATCGTTATCGATCACGGCACGCCCTTTCTCGTCATTTTTGATGGCGTTCACGCCACAGGCGCCTGCGCAGGGCCTCACCTGATGGGCAATGGCATCATAGGGACATACCGATTTACATTTTCCGCACCTGATACATTTCTCAGGATCAATCACCGACTTGCCGTTCACCATGGAAACCGCATCCCTTGGGCAGACCTCCCGGCATGGATGGGCCACGCAGCCCATGCACCGGTCCGTCACATAATAGCTGTTCTCCGGACAGGCATTACACGCCGATGGAATAACCTGCATAAGCGGCGGCTCGTAATATTTTTCCGAGATATTACTCTCCTCAAGCCCCTGCGTCAAATGCACAGGCACATTTTCCGGCCGCAGGGAAAGCCCCATGGCCAGCCGGATCCGCTCCCGCACGATGGCACGGTCTCTGTATATATTCTCATACTCTGACTCGTCATAATCTACAATCTTGTAGGGCAGCGCCTCAATATCATCTTTTAAATTTTCAGAATGATAAGCCAGATGCGCTACTTCTTTAAAAATGCGTCTTCTGTTCTTGCGAACCTGTGTGTCAATCCCTCTCATAATTTCTCCATTCAGAACTCTTATTACATCTTACATGCATCCATCAAAATAAACGCTTCGCGTATATTGTTACACAAAGTCCCGCGGAAGTCAATCTTTCTGTGGCTAGCGGCGTCTTCTTCCAAGCCAGATCACCAGCCCGGCTGTCAGAGCCGCCAACGGAATCACAATCACACACAAAACTGCCGCTATATAGGCAGTCTGTGCCTTGAATGTCAGATTCTGCATGGAAAGACTCTTGACCGGCACTGTCACGGAGAAGTCATGATCTGCCAGATTACTAATCATACTGGCAAAAAGTTTCACATTGTTACCCGGCGCCATTTCATCCGCAAGGCTCGTGAAAAGGCTCTCCCCTCCCACAACAAAAGCATGGGAAATGCTGCCGTCCTCCGTGCTTTTTTCCACCTCCACACTGACCGCAAAGGGGCCGTCTATGTCATTTTCTCCCTTGCTGTAATCGCTGGTATCCGTAATGTCCGTCTTGGAAAAAGCGCTGCCGCTTGTCGTTAAGAGCGGCGTATAAAGCGCATCCTCCTGCAGATCATCATAGGAAAGCCCTTTGGAAAAAGGAGCAAAAACCAAACTTTCCGTCAGAGATTCCGTCACCTCACAGGATTCAATGTTCGGGAAAAGATAGTAAGGATTCTGGTAATAAAAGCCGCGGTCCTGCTCCACGATCGTCCCTTCTACCTCTGATATCCCGTAAAACGCAAGAATACTTTTAAAATTGGTCATCTCTTCTTCCGTCATGGTGGAGACGATCAACGCATTACCGCCCTTTTCCAGATAATCAATCACCTTCTCCGCATCGTCCTTCGAGTAATCGCCGGTAGGGGCATTCAGGATAAGGCCCTGCGCATTTTCAGGAATCTCATCCACCGAGTAGAGCATGAGCTGTTCACAGGACACATTTTCCTTTTCCATGGCGTTCACGAATTTGTCCTCCAGCTCCAGCTCACCATGTCCGCCAACTGTATAAAATACAGGCATATCCTCCGTAGTCACATAGGCCAGGGCAGAGACAATCTGCCCCTCAGCGTCATACCCCGTGGTCTGATAGCTGTAGGAGGCATAGTCCATTTCATAGGTATAGATGTCCTCATAACTCACGACCCTGCTTCGCTTTTCCCCTTCCACAATCAGGCTGTTGGACACAGGCGGCTCCTGTGTATAATTCTGATAAAAATTAGGATTCTTTGCAGGACTGACATAGGTAACCTTCACATGCCCGGACTGGTCATTCATCCGTTCCAGCGTCTTCTCCAGATCCGCATCTCCTGCCCCCTCTTCGGCCAGTACATAGACCGTGACATCCTCGGACAGCCCCGCAAGAAAGGTTTTTGTCTCCTCCGTGAGCGTATAAAGGCTGTTCTGCGTCAGATCAAAGGAAGAATACTGTTCCGGCACATAATTTAGGCCAAGATTAACCACTACTGCCACAGCAACCGCAGCCGCAATTCCGGAAACGCTGTAGGTCCCCAGCCTGATCCCGCCACCGGAAACAACACTGTACCGGCGTTTTTGAATTACCTGCGCCGTACAGAAAAGGGCAAGGATTATGGCTGTCAGATAATAAACCACTGCCTCCAGTTCCAGATAACCGGAAGAAAGCGTGTCAAACCGCCCCACCATATCAAAACAGGACAACACACGGGCAATCGCCGTTGTGACCGCTGACGTTCCCGTGGACGTGAGCAGATTCGATATCCCCGGCATGATATAACCCAAAAACAGAACGCCGAAGGAAAGTACCGCCGCAATCACAACACTCTCTGTCAGGGACGAAAGAAAAAGTCCCACTGCAAGAGCCAGTCCGCCATACAGGAAAAAACCCAGAAGAGAGGAATAGGAAACACTCATCTGAAATTCCCCTCCCTGCATCAGAAAGACAGGCAGGACTCCCATAAACGCCGTCGGCAGGGCAAGCACAGTCACAAGCGCCAGATATTTCCCCACCACAATCTTTCCCACTGAGACAGGCGCTGTTAAAATAAGCTGGTCCGTCTTGTTTTTCCGCTCCTCTGAAAGAACCCGCATGGTAAGAATCGGAATCGTCACAATAAATGTAAATGCGATGCTCTGCAATACATATGATATGGTCGGATACCCTATAAGCATGTTATAGACGATAAAATAAAGCCCCATCACAAAAAGATTGACGGCCACGAAAATCCATCCTGTAAAGGAGCAGAAATAGGATCTCAGTTCTCTCTTATAAATTGCTTTCATCTGTCTCCTCCTCTTCCTCGCTTTCCGTCAGTTCCAGGAAAATATCCTCAAGCGATTTCTCGGATCTGTTCATGGATAAAACGGGCATTCCTGCCCCGGACAATGCCACAGACAACTCTTTACGGATATCCGCATCATCCCTCGCGGAAAGCCGGATCAGAATACTGCCTTCCTCCCCGCCGTCCTCGATGGAGAACTCCGTAACCTGTTCCATCTGTTCCAACAAGCTGCAGGCCTGCTCCCGTTCTCCGATCACCGTCACCAAAAGCTGCGCCGTGCCCTGCATCATTTTCTGCAGTTCATCGGGAGATCCGCTGGCCGCAAGCTTACCTCTGGAAATAATCATAATGTGGTCACAGACCGCGCTGATCTCCGAAAGGATGTGAGAACTCAGAATCACCGTATGTTCCCCCGCAAGCCCCCTGATCAGGTCACGCATCTCAATGATCTGCTTGGGGTCAAGGCCAACCATCGGTTCATCCAGAATCAATACCTTCGGATTCCCCACGAGAGCCTGGGCAAGGCCGACTCTCTGTCTGTAACCCTTGGAAAGATTTTTGATCAGGCGGTTTTTCATCTCCACAAGATCCAGTCTTTCCATCAACTCATTCACCCGCTCTTTTCTCTCCGTTTTTGGCACTTTCTTTAATTCCGCCGCAAACAGCAGAAATTCCCGCACCGTCATGTCCGGATAGAGGGGCGGCACTTCCGGCAGATACCCCATGCACGCTTTCGCCTTAAGAGGCTCCTTTAAGATATCATGTCCGTCGATGACAACCGATCCGCCGTCCGCCGCAATATAGCCTGTCATCACATTCATCGTGGTCGTTTTTCCCGCACCGTTTGGCCCGAGGAAGCCATAAATCTTCCCCTGTTCCACAGTAAATGTCAGATCGTCTACTGCAACATGGCCTCCATATCTTTTGACTAGTTCTTTTACCTGTATCAAAGTACAATCCTCCCTTTTTATTGCCTGACTGCGTAAAATCATCTTTGTCCAATCCTTCATGGAGTGAAACTCAGAGCTTCCTGGTGAAGCCGCCTCTGCTGCTGCGCATCAGAAGTTCTTTTCACTCTAATATACTGGCAAAATGTGTCTCTATTCGTATCAAATTGTGAATATTCTGTGTCCTGTTTCCCATCATTCTCAGAAGAATCCAGAACACACTTAGATGATTATAACATAATATATTACCAAAAGTGAATAAATCTGTGTGGCGGTTTATCTGTCACACCTGTGGAAAGGAAGCATTATGAAGGATTACCTTTACAGGGAACCCTGCGATGATTTTCCCATTGCGATGGCGTATGTCCCCTGGCAGCATTTCAATGGAATCTGCGAAAATCTGGAAAAAGGATACTACGACGGCACCATCTTCCCTGAGCTCGACAAACCATTTACAGGAAGGAGATGTTGCAACAGATGAGTACACAATTTGCTAATGAGCAGGAAAAACTTCTCCACGATATCGGCGTCTTAAGTTTCGTTGTCATCGAACTGTCCCTCTATCTGGACACCCATCCCACTGATCAGAATGCCATGAAATATTTCAATCATTACAACCGTCTGGCAAATCAGGCAAGGCAGGAATATTCCGCCAAGTATACACCCCTCACGATTTCCTGTGCAGATACGTCAGCGTGTGACGACTGGCAGTGGGCTCTCGCACCTATGCCCTGGGAAGGAGGCTGTAACTAATGTGGAATTATGAAAGAAGATTAGAGTTTCCCGTAAACATCAAAGAATCGAATGCAGATCTTGCACAGGCCATCATCAGCCAGTACGGCGGCCCTGACGGGGAGATGGGAGCATCCATGCGCTATTTGTCCCAGCGGTATGCCTGCCCTTACAGAGAGGTGTCTGCTGTACTTACAGATATAGGCACCGAGGAATTGGCTCACCTGGAAATGGTGGCCACTATCGTACACCAGCTCACAAAAAACCTCTCCATGGAACAAATCGAAGAAAGCGGTTTCCGCAACTATTATGTGGATCACACCATCGGCGTCTGGCCGCAGGCAGCTGGAGGCGTACCATTCAACGCCTGCGAATTCCAGTCAAAAGGAGATATCATTACAGATCTGACAGAGGATATGGCAGCAGATGGAGCGATTTTGTAAGAACAACATGAAAAAATATGATAAAACAGGTCTGCGTCATTTTATAGCCCATCAACGAATCAACTCCTTAAGTCTCAAGACAGTCTCAAAGCGTTTCCAGACTGTTTGAGACTACATGAGACTGACTTGAGACTGAGATTTTATAAAGTCCATGTTGATGTATTTTTATCATAAGATACACCTGTAATCCTTTTAACGAAATATCCAGTTCTGCCATAACCTGTTCCACTGACAGATGAACATTTTCACAAATCATATTTCCGTCTCCCGAATTTTCAAAAACGGAACATCCGTTTCTTGACATTTTTCTGTTTTGTGGTATTATTTAGTTAACATCTCCCTCAGGCCTCTGTGGAAACACACGCACACTTGAGGGCGTTTTGTTTATAAGGAGCAATGATATGGCAGATAAGGATTTTAAGACAATTGAAGAACAGCTGGAAATCCTCCGTTCCCGCGGTCTCACCATCAATGATGAATCGCAGGCAAAAGATTTTCTGCTGCACAATAATTACTACCGGATCAGCGGCTATTCGCTGACCCTCCGTAAAAATAACGTCTTTTCCAAATCTGCTGCATTCCAAAATATTATTGATATTTATCACTTTGACCATGAACTCAGGCACATCATCCTACAATATCTTGAAGTAATCGAAGTGCAGATGAAATCCGTATATGCTTATGAATTCACAAAAGTTCACGGACCTATCGGCTATCTTGACCTTAGCTTTTTTACCAACAAAACCAAACATAAAGAAATCATCGCCAAAGCAGAGCAACAGAAAATGAGCCGGCTTCCCCATGAAGCCTATCTGAAACACTTTGTGAATGATCTACAGCAGGATATTCCCTTATGGGCATATGTTGATTTATTTACTATATCCGACATCTCGTTTTTATACTCTATTTCTGAGCAGCCCATTAAGGATGCTGTTGCTCATACCTTTGGTCTGACTATGAACAAGGGGGCTTCTATCCTCGGAAGCTACATGCACAGTATGACGATCATCCGCAATCTGTGTGCACACGGAAGTCGAATCTATAACCGCCTTTTTGAGCAGAAGCCCTCCCTCAACAAAAGGGAAAAGGCGCTACTAATGAGGGACAGCAGCGGAAATATTGACAATGCACATTTTTATGGTTTCCTGCTCGTCATGAAACGACTGCTTTCTGCCGATAAATTCCATGAAATGAAGAAATCCGTCATTGCATTGACAGAAAAGTATCCCTTTGTCCGGATGGATTATTACGGTTTCCGCAGTGACTGGCAACAAAAAATATAATAATATCTCCATAGCCGCATATACTATCTATGACTTCTCCCACGAGCCGGTTTCCAGCGCAATACTGTGGGCGGTCTGGAGCCGGGGTTCTCCCCGGCTCTCTTTTTTCAGTACTTCCCCACATCCGTGAATCTTCGACCCACATCACAGATTTGCCCCTGTCAGAGGATCACGAGCCCCCCTAGAATCATAAGCGGATTCCCCTTTCTCATTCCCGCATCGGATTGCCCTGTCCAGCCCCATGATCGTTGCAATTTCACCGTCGTTCTTCTCCGTGAACTTCTCTTTATCAGCCTTGATGTTCCCAGCAAGGGCTTTTTTGACTCCTCCCGAAAAAACTTTTTAAATTTCTATCCTGCACATCTCAATCAGCTGCTTCTTGATCCTGCGGAGCATCTTGAAAATAGTTTTCTGCGACACGCCCTTCATCTTTGCGATCTCTTCCTGCGAATACTCTTCGATATAATACAAGTGGTACAGTTCCTGATCATCCTCCGGCATCTCGGACAGCTTCTCATAAAAATCTCCATTCCGCCGCCTTTCAATTGGCGGCACAAATAGTAATGAAAGTATTTCAACTCTCTATACTGTGCTGTAGAATTGTTAAAGCGCCTTAGTTTAATTGTGTGGCAGTTCAGTCAATGGCTTCTTATCTTTTACGAAAGGAGGAGTATGACTATGAAAGTTACTTAACAAACCTGTTGTGGTGTCGATGTTCACAAATCATTTCTCGTTGCCACAATCGTCAAGACCACTGGCGGTATCGGGCCTTCTTATCAGAAGAAACGCTTTTCCACCTTTAACAACTCAATTCTTGAATTCAAGCATTGGCTTCTTGACAATGACTGCCGTGATGTCTGTATGGAATCCACTGGTAAATACTGGATTCCTGTTTTCAATCTTCTTGAGGATGAAATCAATGTCGTCATAGCTAATCCCAAATGGGTGAAAGCTGTCAAAGACAGCAAAGATGACTCCAAAGATTCTAAATGGATCGGGGATTTATTCCGCCTCGGACTTGTGAACGGCAGTTACATTCCCTGCAAGAAGATCCGGCTCCTCAGGGAATACACCCGTTATCGTTACAAGCTTGTTTCCTGCCGTTCCAGTGAAAAGAACCGGTATCAGAATGCCCTTACCGTTTGTAATGTCGCATTAGATTCTGTGGTTTCCGATATCTTTGGGAAGTCATCCACATCCATTATTGACTATCTGCTTGCACAACCGGGTACATCCATTAACCACGAAGAAATCGCATCCAAACTTCTAAGGAGCCTCAAGTCCAAGGAAGATGCTGTCCAGTTCCTTTGTACCATTCCGGGTGTCAAACGTGATAGTGCCGTCACTATCATCTCCGAAATCGGTACTGATATGTCTCAGTTCTCATGTCCCAAACGTTTATGCTGCTGGGCCGGTCCATAGGTATATGCGGGTGTTTCATCCCGGCGAGCCAGAGTGCTCCCGGAAACAGTTATTTTATACAATACGGAAGAATGTATGCAGCCCAATCTCT
>CAMQTN010000009.1 GCA_947037115.1 uncultured Lachnospiraceae bacterium | reverse complement strand
GGGGAGAAATATAAACGTTGGAATATGCAAATATTCGCTTAATCAGCAGACACTATTTAGGAATAGCCGATAGTCTCTCCAAAGAACAGGACGGCTATTTCTTATTTTTTATATTCGGAAGTACAACAAAATCTCACAAGACTGTTATTTTTTACGTTTTTATGGTAGTATAAAATAGTTACAGAAACAGATACTGTCCAAGACGATTTAAGACAAGCGAGGAGAATGAGAAGCTTATGAAAAGTACAGGAAAGAGAACAGGAAAAATTTCCCTTATAATATGTATGTTTTGTATGTTGATGCTCTTTGCGGCTGCCTGTGGAAAAGAGGAGGAAGCGGCGCCTGCGCCGCAGCTGGAGATCGAGCCCATAAAGCAGCAGGAGGAGGAAGAGCCGGAACCGGAGGTGGAAGAGGAAGAAGAACCGGAGTCGGAGGAAACCACGATCGGGGAGCGCGAAGAGGTGGATGGAAAAATCCAGAGCTACCTGACCGGTCAGTGGACGAAGACGGAGCAGGCCACAAGGCGGCCCATTGCGGTGATGATACCGAACAATACGCCGGCTCTGCCGCAGTATGGCCTTTCCCGTGCGGCGATTATCTATGAAGCGCCGGTGGAGGGACGTATCACCCGTCTGATGGGTGTGTTTGAGGATTTTGACGATCTGGAGCGGATCGGGCCTGTTCGGTCGAGCAGGGATTACTATGTCTATCAGGCCATGGGATATGAAGCCATTTACTGTAACTGGGGTTTGGCGGTGCCTTACGTGGAGGAACTGATCAACCGCCCCAATTATTATAATGTCAGCGCGGCGGTGGTGGGTATCCACAATCCGGCGGACGAGGCCTTCGGAAGAGTGGCAAGGCCGGGCAAGGCTACGGAGTTTACAGGATATCTGATGATTGACGGTCTTTTTGACGCGGTGGAAAGACTTGGTTATGACTGGAATTATGATGATAAGTATGTACCGCCCTTCCTTTTTGCGGCGGATAATGTGAGGGCGGAGTATGAGGATAAAGAGGCGGCTTCCTTCGTCTATCCGGGTGGAAAATCATCAAACAATTCCGGCGGGTACGGCGCCTATCATCCCTATTTTGAATACCATGAGGACGATCAGTTATATTACCGCTATCAGGACGGCAAGAAACAGATCGATGAACTTACGGGCAACCAGCTCACTGTCAGCAATGTAGTGTTCCAGTATTGTCACGGAGAGGTCAGGGATGCTCATGATTATCTCGCTTTTGGTGTGCACGGTGATGGCGACGCTATTGTATTTACAAACGGCAGGGTGATAAAGGGTACATGGAAACGCTTTGACGGCGACTTTACACCGCCGAAGTTCTATGACGAGAACGACGAAGAGATTGTTTTTAACCAGGGGAGTACCTGGATCTGCAATATTTGGGATGAGTATGGAGAGTTCGTAGAATATGGACAGGAATGAGTGGTATCGGACCGGGGAGGATATACGGGATCAGGTACAGCGGGCGGTAGAGACAGGCAATTTTACCAATCTTGGGAAAAATATCAGCGATACCGTGAATGAGACTTTAAACCACACCGTGCGGGAGATGAACCACACCGTAGGGACGGTGGGCGAGAGCGTAAACCGCACGGTGGAGGCCGTGGGAGACAGCATCAGTCGTGCAGTGAACGATGTTACGCAGGGATTTGCCCCAAAAGTGCCTGACAGCGCGGCGGTTTCCTATGCCAACCGGCGGGAGTACAGGCGGCCCAATGCGCGGCTTGACACCAGACTGTTTCAGCGCACACCGTCGGGATCTGTCTCCGGCGTGGTGTTTATGGGAGCCGGTTACGGTCTGATGGGTATGTCCCTGCTTGTGCTGGCAGGTTCGGTGGGCGAGTTGATACTCTATTCTGCGTCTGTGGTTCCGGTAGTCGTGTCGGGTGTCTTTTCCGTGGCGGGCCTGTGGCTTGGCTGTCGCGGGGCGCAGTTTGTGGGCCGCGCGAAACGGTATAAAAGATATGTAGACATGGTGAAGGATAAGCTCTACTGCTCCATTCAGGATATGGCGAAACGGACGGGCAGAAGTGAGCGGTTTATTGTGAAAGACGTAAAAAGGATGATCCAGCTCGGCATGTTTAAGCAGGGCCGCCTGGATCAGAAAGAAACCTGCCTGATTGCCAGCGATGAGATGTACGAACGGTATATGCTCACCCAGAGGGATTACGAGGAACAGCAGAAGAAACTTGAGAGCGAAAAGCTGGCAGACGAACGGAAAAAACAGGAAAGGGAGCGTCTTGGCGAGGCGGCGGAAGTGATTGAGGAAGGAAAAAGATATGTGCGCCTGATCCGCCAATGCAACGATGAGATACCCGGCGAGGAAATGTCGGACAAACTTGACCGGCTCGAAAATCTGGTCAGGAAAATTTTTGACCGGGTGGAGGAGGAGCCGGAGCTGGCGCCCGAACTTCGCAAAATGTTGAGCTTTTATCTGCCGACGACAAAGAAACTTCTGGAGGCTTACCGCGATCTGGATGGACAGCCCGATCTGTCAAATGTGGCACAGACCAGGCGGGAGATCGAGACGGCGGTGGACAATATCAACGAGGCTTTTGAGAAATTTCTGGATGAATTGTTCCGCGAGAAAGCATGGGATATCCAGTCGGATATTTCGGCGTTACATACCATTTTGAAGCAGGACGGATATTTATAAGCGGCCGAATGCCCACGCACTTGGTCTGGGAGAATGCTTCACATTCTCCTGAAACGGTTAAGACTGTGGCAATAATGTAGTATATGATTATAATGGAGGACAGTATGAGCGAGATGGATTTCAAGGAGACGGCGCCCACTCTGGTGTTTGGCGAGGTGGAGGAAATGTTGACGGAAAAACAGCCCCCGGCGGAGGCATCCCAGGCACAGAAATTGAAGGAGGATCTGAACGATTCGATATTAAGCGATGAGGAAAGACGTCAGGTGGACGAGTTTGCAAAACAGATCGATCTGCACAACTCAACGGCGATTTTACAGTACGGTGTAGGCACGCAGAAAAAGATGGCTGACTTTTCGGGAAATGCTTTGGAGAACGTCAGGACAAAGGATCTGGGAGAGGTCGGTGAGATGTTGTCCGATGTGGTGACACAGCTCAAAGGCTTTGATGAGGAGGAGGAAAAGGGATTTTTGGGGCTCTTTAAGAAGCCCGCGCATAAGCTGGAGTCCATGAAGGCGAAATACGCCAAGGCGGAGACCAACGTAAATAAAATCTGCGAGGCGCTGGAGAGCAATCAGGTACAGCTCTTAAAAGATATTGCCCTCCTGGACAAGATGTATGATCTGAATCTGACCTATTTTAAAGAACTTTCCATGTACATACTGGCGGGTAAGAGGAAGCTCGCTGAGACGAGAGAGACGGAACTGCCGCAGCTTCTGGAGAAAGCGAAGGCAAGCGGCCTGCCGGAGGACGCGCAGGCGGCGAGAGACCTGGAAGCGCTTTGCGACCGCTTCGAGAAAAAGATTCACGATCTGGAGCTGACAAGAATGGTGTCTATCCAGACAGCGCCGCAGATCAGGCTGGTGCAGAGCAGTGATACCATGATGGTGGAAAAGATTCAGTCCACGATTGTAAACACCATTCCTCTCTGGAAGAGCCAGATGGTGCTTGCCCTTGGCGTTACCCATGCGGAGCAGGCGGCCAGGGCCCAGAGGGAAGTGTCCGATATGACCAATGAACTCCTAAGGAAAAATGCGGAGGTATTAAAAACCGCGACCATAGAGAGCGCCAAAGAGTCGGAGCGCGGCATTATTGATATGGAGACCCTGAAAAATACCAATGCCAACCTGATCTCCACGCTGGATGAGGTGATGAAGATTCAGGCGGACGGCAGGGAGAAGAGAAGGGCTGCCGAGCAGGAGATGCAGACCATGGAGAATGAGCTCAAGGAAAAGCTTTTGGAGCTCAGTGAAAGGAAGTAAGGCAGTTTATGAAGTGGATGAAGTTCAGGATAAAGACCGTTGTGGATGCGGAGGATCTGATTATCAGCGAGCTCTATGACAGGGGTCTTGAAGGTGCGCAGATCGAGGACAGAGTGCCGCTCTCGCCGCTTGAAAAGGAGCGGATGTTTGTGGATATTCCGCCAGAGCCGGAGGCGGATGACGGCGTTGCGTACTTGAGTTTCTTTGTGGAGATGAATGCGGATGGCACCCTTGATCTTGACGGAGAGAAGGCGGATCAGGAGAGCGTTCTTTCAAGGATTGAGGAGGCGCTGTCCGAGGTTCGGGATTTCATGGAGATCGGGGAAGGGACTGTAACGGTGTCCGAGACCGAGGACGTCGACTGGATCAATAACTGGAAGCAGTATTTCCATCAGTTCTACATAGACGATCTGTTGGTGATTCCCTCGTGGGAGGAAGTGAAGCCCGAAGACCGTGATAAGAAAATTCTGCACATCGATCCGGGCACGGCGTTTGGAACGGGTATGCATGAGACCACCAGACTTTGCATCGGAGAGATCAAAAAATACCTGACCCCGGAGACGAAGCTTCTGGATGTGGGGACGGGCAGTGGTATTCTTTCTATCCTTGCGCTAATGTACGGGGCGAAGCACGCTGTGGGGACGGATCTGGATCCCTGTGCGGTGGAAGCCGTGGCACAGAATAAGGAAGCAAACGGGATTGCTGACGGGGCTTTCGATCTGCTCATCGGCAACATCATTACGGAGAAAGAGATACAGGACAAAGTCGGTAACGAGTGTTATGATATTGTGGTGGCAAACATTCTGGCGGACGTCCTTGTGCCGCTCACACCTGTGGCCGTAAATTGTCTGAAGCCGGGAGGCGTCTATATTACTTCCGGGATTATCGAGAATAAGGAGGAGACTGTGAGGCAGGCCGTGGAGGCGGCGGGACTCACGGTTCATGAGGTGAATCATCTGGGCGAGTGGGTGTCGGTGACGGCCCGAAAAAATTGACGTGAAGGGGCAGGCACCTGTCATGGCGCGTAGGAATTGAGGTTTTTTATGAGAAAGACGGAAGAAAAATTCGGTATGTTTCTGCTTCGGAATCTGGCGGGTGTGCTGGCGATCGTGTGGATGTGCATGATCTTTGCCTTTTCCGCGCAGGATAAGGAGGAGTCGGGTGCGGTGAGTGAGAGTTTTACTTATCATATGGTAAGCTCCACCAGAACTTTTTTCCATCTGGATTTAAGCGATGAGCGGGTGAAAGCGATCTCCGACACCATTGAGGGACTTGTCAGAAAGGCGGCCCATATGGCGGAGTATGGTACGTTATCGGTCCTTCTCTATATATGGATCGGGCAGTGGGAAATGAGCTTTTTACGCAGGGGCGGGACAGCCTATGCTGCGACAACCGTTTACGCGGCGACGGACGAGATACACCAGCTTTTTGTGGCCGGACGCGCGGGGCGGTTTTCGGATGTAGTGATTGACAGTGCGGGGGCGCTTTTGGGAGTCCTTGTGTTTGCACTGCTGGTAAGGATCGTGAAACGCATTCAACGCAAGCGCCTGAAGAGGGCTTTGGAAGAGCAGTAAGGGGGCCGGCCGGATTCATGTATCAGTTTTTTGTGGATTCATCACAGATTCAGGATAAGACAATTATCATCACGGGCGGGGACGTCAATCATATCAGAAATGTCCTTCGGTTGAAAACCGGGGAGGAAATTGCGGTCAAAAACGGTGTGGACGGCAGAGAGTACCGCTGTGGTATTGAGGAGATTGCGCAGGACAGAGTCATCTGTTCCCTGCGCTTTATCAGGGAAGAGGGAGTGGAGCTGCCCTCTAAAATTTATCTCTTCCAGGGGATTCCCAAGGCGGATAAAATGGAACTGATTGTTCAGAAATCCGTAGAGCTTGGCGTGTTTGAGGTAATTCCGGTAGCGGTGAAGCGGTGTGTGGTAAAGCTCGATGAGAAAAAGGCGGCGGCAAAAGTGAACCGCTGGCAGGGGATTGCGGAGGCGGCGGCCAAGCAGTGCAGACGGGGGATCATTCCGGTGGTAAAAGAGCCCATGTCCATGAAGGCGGCGGTGGCTTACGCGCATCATATGGATGTGAAGCTGATACCCTATGAGCTTGCGGACGATATGGGGCATACGAAAAGAATCATAGAGGCGATACAGCCCGGACAGAGTGTTGCGGTTTTTATCGGCCCGGAGGGCGGGTTTGAGGAGAACGAGGTGGCGGAGGCTCTCGCGGCAGGGATCGAGCCGGTTACACTGGGAAAAAGGATTCTGCGCACCGAGACGGCGGGCCTTGCGGTACTGTCCTGGCTGATGTACCATCTGGAGTGAAGTGTCATATACTATAGTAGACGCAAAAGAAAATCAGGGGACTCTGCAGGAGGCATTTGTTTTTCTTGCGGCACATAACGAGCAAACGTCCGAAAAATCGGGCTGTGAGCGCCAAAAGCGCGGGTTTGCGAGTTGATATTGGCAATTATGTGGATTCAGGAAGGAAACAGCGGCAATGGAAGTGTATTTGGATAATTCTGCGACGACCGCATGCTTTGAGGAGGTCGCGCAGCTGATGCACAAAATTTTGTGCGAGGATTATGGAAATCCTTCCAGCCTGCACCATAAAGGAGTGGAGGCGGAAGCCTACTTAAGATACGCAAACGAGACGTTTGCGAGACTTTTAAAAGTGAATGAAAAAGAGATATTTTTTACTTCCGGCGGAACGGAGTCAGACAATATCGCCCTGATCGGGGCGGCGATGGCCAACCACAGAACCGGACGTCATCTGATCACCACGAAAATCGAACATCCGGCGGTATTGCAGCCCATGGCTTATCTGGAGGATCAGGGTTTTGAGGTGACATATCTTTCGGTTGACAGGCAGGGAAGAATTTCGCTGGAAGAGTTGGAACAGGCTGTCAGACCAGACACGATTCTGGTCTCTATCATGCACACAAACAATGAGATCGGAACGTTACAGCCCATTGCCGAGGCCGGTGCACTCATTAAAAAGAAAAATCCGGCGACTCTTTTTCACGTGGATGCAGTGCAGGGCTTCGGAAAGACTCACATTTATCCCGGGAAAATGCATATCGACCTGCTCAGTGCCAGCGGCCACAAGCTTCACGGTCCAAAGGGTATAGGTATTTTGTATATGAGGGAGGGCGCAAAGGTGCGTCCCATCACCTATGGCGGCGGCCAGCAGAGAGGTCTGCGCTCCGGAACAGAAAACCTTCCCGGTATCGCGGGTTTCGCCAAAGCGGCGGAGATGGTGTATCAGGATATGGAGAGCGACGTAGACAGAATGTATGCGCTGCGGGAGGAATTGACCGAAGGAGTCAGGAAATTGGACGATGTGATCATCAATGGCTGTCCCGGAAGAGAGGGAGCGGCCCACATCGTGAGCGCGTCCTTCCGGGGGGTCCGCAGCGAAGTGCTCCTGCATGCTTTGGAGGAGCGGGGAATCTATGTGTCAGCCGGGAGCGCCTGCGCGGCGCATAAACCGCAGCCTTCAGCGACTTTGAAGGCGGTCGGCGTGGAGAAGGAGCTTTTGGAATCTACGATCCGTTTCAGTCTCTCAGGATTTACCACAGGCGAGGAGATCGCTTATACTTGCCGGAACCTGGAAGAGATCGTGCCAAAACTCAGGAGATATACGAGACATTAAGGTGAAAAGATTTGGAATTTGCGGGAGGGCGGCATGGCTGCCGGGCAGAGAATACATTATGCCGCCTCTTCGCAAAAATGATAAAAAAAAGGAGCTGCACAGATGTATCAGTCATTTCTAATTAAGTACGCGGAGATTGGCGTCAAGGGCAAGAATCGTTATCTGTTTGAGGAGGCTATGGTCAAACAGATCAAATATGCGCTGAAAAAGGCGGAGGGTGAGTTCCAGGTGCGCAGGACGGACGGACGCATTTTTGTGGACGCAGCGGCTGAATTTGACTTTGACGAAGCGGTGGACAGCCTGAAAAAAGTTTTCGGTATTTCCGGTATCTGTCCTGTGGTCTATGTGGAAGACGAAGGTTTTGAAAAGCTGGGACAGGCTGTGGTGAAATATATGGGCGACGTGTATCCTGACCGTAACAAAAGTTTTAAGGTGGCGGCAAGGCGGGCGCGCAAAAACTATCCTCTCAATTCCATGGAGATCAATGTGGAGCTTGGCGGCGTGATTCTGGACGCTTATCCGGAAATGCGCGTGGATGTGCATAGGCCGGACATCCTTCTGCATGTGGAAATACGGGACAAGATCTGCCTGTATTCTGAGATTATACCCGGCCCGGGCGGTATGCCTGTAGGAACGGGTGGAAAAGCGATGCTGCTTCTCTCAGGGGGAATTGATTCCCCGGTGGCAGGCTGGATGATCGCGAAGCGGGGCGTCAAGATTGACGCGGTGTACTTTCATGCGCCGCCCTACACCAGCGAGCGGGCGAAGACAAAGGTGGTTGATCTGGCGAAAAAGATTGCGGCCTACGCGGGACCTGTCTGGCTTCATGTAATTAATTTTACGGATATCCAGCTCTATATCTATGACAAGTGTCCCCACGACGAACTGACGATTATCATGCGCCGCTACATGATGCGCATTGCAGAGCACATTGCGAAGGAGACGGAGTGTCTGGGACTGATTACGGGCGAGAGCATCGGACAGGTGGCTTCCCAGACGATGGCAAGCCTTGCGGCTACAAACGAGGTCTGCACCATGCCTGTCTACAGGCCGCTGATCGGTTTTGACAAGATGGAGATTGTGGATATAGCGGAGAAGATCGACAGTTATGAGACTTCGATTCTGCCTTACGAGGACTGCTGTACCATTTTTGTGGCCAAACATCCTGTCACGAAGCCGAATCTGAATGTCATAAAGAGACATGAACAGAATCTGCAGGAGGGTATCGACGAACTGGTGAAGACCGCGCTGGAGACGGAAGAAGTGATCGTGGTAAAGTGAGCGGCTGATGGGAAAAATGACGTTTCGGCGGCAAAGCGGCGGATACAGAGAAAAACAGCTCGGGAATAAAATTCCTGAGCTGCTCTTTAGTCTTGATTCAGATGTACGCCAAAGCCACATTACATGATGTAGGGCTTCAATGTTTCCATAACTTCATCCGTGCCATCCTCAGCGTGGATGTTCAGGTCGATCGGCTTAGAAAGGTCTAAGCTGAAAATACCCATGATAGATTTCGCATCGATAACGTATCTACCGGATACCAGATCAAAATCATAATCAAACTTTGTGATATCATTCACGAAAGATTTAACCTTATCGATAGAATTTAAAGAAATCTGTACTGTTTTCATTGCGGAACTACCTCCTTTGATTTTTATACCTTCTGGCTATTATACTAAATGTTGGAAGCGCAAAAGTCAATGATAAAACAATACAAAAAATGCGGGGATTACTATGAAAAGTGTAGCATTACATAATCTGGGCTGTAAGGTAAATGCCTATGAAATGGACTTTATGCAACAAATGTTACAAGAAAGGGGATATAAAATTGTACCATTTGATGAAGCAGCGGATGTTTATATCGTGAACACCTGTACGGTTACAAATATCGCGGACAGAAAAAGCAGGCAGATGCTTCACCGGGCAAAAAAGCAGAATCCGAATGCTGTGGTGGTGGCGGTGGGCTGTTATGTTCAGACGGGGACAAAGAGCGTGGAGAAGGATGCGGCGGTGGATCTGGCCGTGGGAAATAACCGAAAAAAAGATCTGGTGGAAATTCTGGAAGATTATCTGGAAAAGAGGCAGGAGACCTTCTGCGACGTGATTGACATCGATCATGCCGCCTACGAGGAGATGACGCTGAAAAGAACGGCGGAGCACACCCGCGCCTACATTAAGATTCAGGACGGGTGTAACCAGTTCTGCTCTTACTGCATCATTCCCTATGCAAGAGGACGGGTCAGGAGCCGAAAAGAGGAGGACATATTAAGGGAAGTGCAGGGTATGGCACAGGCCGGCTATCAGGAGATTGTGCTGACGGGCATTCACATCAGTTCCTACGGCGCCGACAGGGGCGGCAGTGAACTTCTGCCCCTGCTTGAAAAACTTTCCGATATAGAAGGAATCAGGAGAATCCGTCTGGGTTCACTGGAACCGGGTATTGTGACGGAAGAATTTGCCGGACAGATCAGCGCACTGCCAAAGGTTTGTCCGCATTTTCATCTGTCCCTGCAAAGCGGCAGCGACACGGTGCTTTGCAGGATGAACCGGCGTTATGATACGGCGGCATACTTTGGAGCGGTGGAGCAACTGAGAAAACATTATGCGAATCCGGCCATCACTACAGATGTGATCGTTGGGTTTCCCGGGGAGACCGAGGAGGAGTTTCGTCAGACCGAGGCGTTTCTGCGCCGGGTGGGATTTTATGAGATGCATATTTTTAAGTATTCCCGCCGCCAGGGCACCCGCGCCGCCGATATGGAGGGACAGCTTACGGAAGCGCAAAAGGCGGCGAGGAGCGAATGTCTGATGGAGCTGGAACGGGAGATGTCCCGGATGTACCGCCAGGCCTTTGCAGGAAAAATGCAGGAAGTCCTCTTTGAGGAGACTATGGAGTGGGGAGGGAAAACCTATTGGACCGGTCATACGCCTAACTATATTAAGGTGGCGAAGGAGGCGGGGCAGGAGGAAAACCTGCGAAACCGCATGATCCGGTGCAGGACAGATTCTTTTTTGGAGGAGGATATTATGCTCGCGTCGCACGATCTATTGACCAGATGGTGAATTTCTGCTATGATTAAATGATTAAATAGGGAGAATGCGTCTGGAGGTAGGGCTATGGTTTCACGGAAGAGAAGGAGAGCGCTTAGTGCGCTTTGCGTTTTGAGTCTGACGTTCGCGGCTGCAGGCTGTGGAAGTGAGCCGGCGTTTGACCCGAAGAATCCGACCACGATTACTGTCTGGACTTATTATAACGGAGATCAGCTGAGTGCCTTTGACGGTCTGGTAGAGGAGTTTAACGAGACTGCCGGCGCGGAGAAAGGCATTCTTGTAAAGAGCGTCAGCCAGGGCTCCGTAAATGATTTGGAGACGAATGTCATCGCTGCGGTGCAGGGAGAGGTCGGAGCCGATGAAGTGCCGAATATCTTTATGGCTTACGCGGATACGGCCCTTGCTGTTGACCAAATGGGTCAGGTTATGGACCTGCAGGACTTTCTGAGTGAAGAAGAAAAAAGCGCTTACATAGACAGCTACATTGAGGAGGGAGATTTTGCGGGTACAGGGGAAATTAAGATATTTCCCACAGCGAAATCTCTGGAAGTGCTTGTTCTGAACAAGACGGACTGGGATGTTTTCGCGGCGGAAACGGGAGCGTCTTATGACGATCTTGCCGATATGGAGACGCTGGTTGCCACGGCGCAGAAGTATTATGAGTGGACGGACGCAAGGACGCCGGACGTGCCGGACGACGGCAAGGCGCTGTTTGGCCGCGACGCTATGGCCAATTACATGCTGATTGGCAGTATGCAGCTCGGGCAGGAGATTTTTCAGGTTTCCGAAGGTAAAATGACGCTGCATTTTGACAGGGAAGTGGCGCGTAAGCTGTGGGATAACTATTACATACCCTATATAAAGGGATATTTTGCGGCTACGGGACGTTTCAGGAGCGACGATATCAAGACGGGAAACATCATCGCTTATGTGGGTTCCAGTTCGAGCGTATCCTTTTTCCCGGATACGGTGAGCGTGAGCGATTCTGAGAGCTACCCTATAGAGATGGACGTACTTCCATGTCCTACATTTCCGGGCGGTGACTACGCGGTACAGCAGGGCGCCGGCATGGTGGTGACGAAGGGGGAAGAAGCGGAGGTGCAGGCCTGCGTGGAATTTCTGAAATGGTTTACGGCGGATGAGAGAAACATCAAGTTTTCTGTGGACTCCGGCTATCTGCCAGTGACGAAGACAGGAAACAATAAGGATGCGATCGCGGAAAGCGGTGCAAAGATCAAGGATGGCATGCTGAAGACCCTGAACGTGGGTGTGGATATGGTCAACAGCAATGAAATGTATACGACAAGGGCTTTCGAGGGCGGCACCAGGGCGAGAAATATTCTGGAGTATTCTCTCAGCGACAAGGCGGCGGCAGACAGGGAAATTGTAGTCGGCAGGATGGCGCAGGGACTGAGCATGGAGGAGTCGGTGGCGGAATTTGAGTCGGACGACAATTTTGATGCGTGGTATGAGGAAACATTGCAGAACCTGCAGGCTTTTGAGCATTAAACAGTCTGCAAGAGAGTGACAGGTAAACAACTATGTCTGATCACAGGGGAAAAGACAGGACAATTTTCTGGATAACGCTTCGATCCCTCCTGCTGGTGCTGACCGTGGAGATGGTTCTTCTCGTGGGAAGTCTGGTGGTGGGCGGCGTCATTCGGACACTCAACAGAAATGCGCAGGACATTCTGGCAAAACAGGTGGAGAACAGGGGAAGCTATCTGGCGAATGATATGGCGATCAACTGGTCGAACTTAAGTGTGATCAGTGATAAAGTTGACGCCTGCCTGCAGGAGATTCTTGACGGCAGCGGAATGACGCCGGAGGAGTTTGTGGAAGCGGGCGAGGGCGCTTCGCTGATCAATGAGGTCTGCCAGGATATGATCGACACCATGTACGGCAAACAGGTGTCGGGTATTTTTATGCTCATAAATACGGGCAGTCTGGATGAGGGAACATCTGGGAGCGTACAGGGAATTTATCTGCGGGATCTGGATCCGACCTCCATGCCCTCCGACCTCCATGCCGATATTTTGGTGGAGAGGGCGCCCGTGGCAGTGGTGCGGGCCGGATATCTCGCCACGGATACGAGCTGGCAGCCGGTTTTTTCTGCGGAGGACAGCATAGATCAGCCTTTTTTCTATAAGCCTTATCAGGCGGCAGTTGAGGGAAAGGATAAACTTTCCGCGGAGGCCTGTGGTTACTGGACTACGCAGGCTTACACACTTTCCGGAGACAGCAGGGAAGCGATCGCCTATTCGCAGCCCCTGATCCTGCCGGACGGCACGGTCTACGGCGTGATCGGCGTGGAACTTTTGACGGATTACCTGCGGACGCTTCTGCCAGGCGGGGAGCTTTTGGAGGGAGAACGAGGTTCTTATATGCTTGCCTGTGGCACGGAAGACGGGGGATTGGCGCCGGTGGCTCTGTCCGGTGAAGCGTTGTCCGGCACAGATCTGGATGAGCTGAAATTCTTTTTTGTGGATCAACAGATGAATGCGGCGGTGGATGAGGAGAACGCGTATTATGGCGCGGTGAGAAATATAGTGCTCTACAGCAGAAATGCGCCGTTTGATTCTGATAAGTGGTATTTGGTCGGTTTTGCAAAAGAGGATGATCTCTATGCGTTCGCCATTCAGGTGCAGAGAATGCTGATGGCTTCGTTTGTCGGGACAATACTGATCGGGCTTGTCGGTATTTTTCTGGTGAGTTACCGGCTTTCCAGACCGATCCGCATGCTTTCGGGAGAGGTGGAAAAGGCGAAGCAGACAGGAGAACAGCTCTTTCTTCCGAATACGGGCATTCGGGAGATTGACCAGTTTTCCAGTGCGATTATCGGGATGCAGCAGGAGGTGTCGGACTCCGCAACCCGATTCATGCAGATTATTCGTATGTCCAGTGTGGATCTTGCGGGATATGAATTGAGAGAGGGCTCCGACAGGGTTTTTGTGACCGCAAATTATTTTCCGCTGATGGGCGCGGAGAATGTGGATATTGACAATCTGACGGTGGATCAGTTTCGCGAAATTAAGGCGGAGGTTAAGAAAAATCTCAGATCCCGAACGTCAGAGGACGGAAGTACGATTTACGCGATGCCGCAGAAAAACGGAAGGGTGAAATATCTGCGCTCCTCCACAACCCAGGACGGAAACAGGCTTGTGGGGCTTCTGGAGGATGTGACGGCTTCCACTCTTGAGAAGAAACAGATCGAGCGGGAGCGCGACAGCGATATTTTGACCAAGCTCTACGGCAGACAGGGATTCCGCCGGGAGGCGGAGGAGCTGTTTTCGCAGCCGGGCGTGATGAAACACGCGGCTCTGCTTATGATAGATCTGGATAATCTGAAGACCACAAACGACAGATTCGGCCATAATTTTGGTGATCTGTATATACAGACGGCGGCCAGGTGCTTTCAGGAAAATACGCCGGACGGTACACTGTGCGCCCGTATGGGCGGTGACGAATTTCAGATTCTTTTTTATGGATTTGATGACAGAAAGGCGATCAGAGATTGTCTTGAGAAGTTGTACCGGGCGATCGGGGAGGTGGAGTTTGTGCTTCCCGACGGGCAGAATATGGGGTTGAGCGCGTCAGGCGGCTATGCGTGGTATCCTGAGGACAGCGATAACCTGCCGACTCTGATGAAGTATTCGGATTTTGCGATGTATCAGGTTAAACGCACAAAAAAAGGCCGGCTGAAAGAGTTTGACATGGAGGCCTGGAAACAGCAGATGTCCGAAGACCAGAGCCGTCTGGAGTTTCATCAGATGCTGGAAGCGCGCAAAATCAGCTACCATTTCCAACCCATTTTCCGGGCGGAAGACGGCGAAGTGTTCGGGTATGAAGCCTTGATGCGCGTGGATATGCCGGGTTTACGTGATCCCCAGATGGTATTGCAGATTGCCAGAGAAGAAGGGCTCATGCGTGAAATCGAAAAACTGACCATGTTTAAGGCAACCGAGAATTATAAGGCGCTTCTCGACAATGGACAGGTATCGCAGGACTCATTCCTGTTTATTAATTCCATAGCCAATGAGGATATGACGCAGGAAGATGAGCGGGAGTACCATGAGCGTTTCGGGGAGATTCAGGACCGGGTAATCCTTGAAATTACGGAGACAGAGAACCTGGAGCTGGAACTCATCAGGAAAAAGAGCGCGGCGGAGGGCTTTACCGGTATTTTTGCACTGGATGACTACGGAAGCGGCTACAACAGTGAGTTAAACCTCCTGACGCTGAACCCTCACTATGTGAAGGTGGACGTCACTATTGTGCGGGATATTGACGTGGATGAGAATAAGCAGCAGATTGTGAGAAATATCGTGCAGTATGCGCATAAGCGGGATATGAAGATTATTGCGGAAGGGATAGAGACAGGGGCGGAGATGAAAAAGCTTCTGGAACTTGACGCCGATCTCCTGCAGGGCTTTTATCTCGCAAGGCCGGGTGCGGTTCCGCCTGCGCTCTCGGAGGATGCGAGGCTTCTTCTGTGGGATCAGAGACAGGGCGGCGAAAGCAGGGGATGATCGCGGCGGTCTGCCTGACCGGGATTTTTACATTGAATTTTATGAAATGATAGGGTATTATGGGATTATGTATTGTTAACAGGTACAGTTTGCAGGGGAAAACAGCAATTTTGCGAATGGGCACGAATAAGGAAGGCAATAATAAACGGTAGATAAGGGCGTGAAAATATGCGGGATCGGGATTTAGAAAACACACAGTTTTTTACCGTGGAGACGGAGCCGGAGACAGGCGTGAAGCTCGTGCTGTCAACGGTATATGAAGCGTTGACGGAGAAGGGATATAATCCGGTCAACCAGATCGTTGGATACATTATGTCCGGCGATCCCACCTACATTACCAGCCACAAGAACGCAAGAAGTCTTATCATGAAAGTGGAGAGAGACGAGCTCGTGGAGGAAATGCTGGTGGAATATATCAGGAACTCCATCGAACGGACAAGGAAGAATTGACTTAATTGGTCAGTTAGAGTGAGAAGAACATATGAGAATTATGGGTTTGGATTTTGGTTCTAAAACGGTGGGCGTGGCTATCAGCGATCCGTTGCTGATCACGGCACAGGGAATCGAAATCATCAGGCGTAAGGAAGAGAACAAGCTCAGACGGACGCTTGCGCGGATTGAAGCGCTGGCGGCGGAGTATGAGGTTGACAGAATTGTGCTGGGCTTTCCGAAGAACATGAACGATACGATAGGGGAGCGGGCTGAACTTTCGTTAGAGTTTAAGGAAAAACTCGAACGGCGGACAGGGCTTCCCGTTGTGCTGTGGGACGAGAGACTGACGACGGTGGCGGCGGACAGGGCTATGATAGAGGCCGGAATCCGCAGGAAAAACCGCAAGGATTATGTGGACAAGATTGCGGCGTGTCTTATTTTACAGGGATACCTCGATTCGCTCTGTAGGGAGGCTGTTGATTGATGGAAAAGGTTACATTTATGCCAAGGGAGGGCGAAGCTGTCGATTTCTATGTTCTGGAGCAGACGACGATCGGCGGCGTGAATTATCTTCTTGTGGCGGATTCGGAAGAGGATGACGGAGAGGCGCTTATTTTGTGCGATGTTTCCGCCCCGGAAGATCCGGAAGCAGTGTATGAGATTGTTGAAGACGATGAAAAATTAAACGCAGTGGCGTCTGTGTTTGAAAACATGATGGACGACGTGAATATTATTCAGTAGAAAATGGAGGGAAATTTTTTTGAAAAAAAATGAACAAGGAAAGTCAGCGAGTAAGCTGAAGGTTATCCCATTAGGCGGGCTTGAGCAGATTGGGCTTAATATTACTGCCTTCGAATATGAGGATAGCATTGTTGTGGTGGATTGCGGGCTGTCATTCCCGGAAGACGAAATGCTGGGAATTGATCTGGTGATACCGGACATCACCTATCTGAAAGACAACACAAACAAAGTGAAGGGGTTTGTGATCACCCACGGACATGAGGATCACATCGGGGCTCTGCCCTATGTACTTAAGGACTTGAACATACCTGTCTATGCAACAAAACTGACTATGGGCATCATTGAAAATAAGCTGGAAGAGCATGGGTTGATGAAGACGACCAAGAGAAAGGTTGTCAGGTTTGGGCAGTCCATTAATCTGGGACAGTTCCGGATTGAGTTTATAAAGACGAACCACAGCATCGTGGACGCTGCGGCGCTGGCCATTCATTCCCCCGCTGGCGTGGTGGTTCACACAGGGGATTTTAAGGTGGATTATACGCCGGTATTTGGCGACGCCATCGATTTACAGAAATTTGCAGAGCTCGGAAAGAAGGGCGTGCTGGCGCTGATGTGCGACTCCACCAACGCGGAGAGGCTGGGCTTTACGCCTTCTGAGAAGACGGTTGGTAAGATCTTTGACTCCCTTTTTCTGGAGCACAAGGATACCCGTATTTTGATTGCGACTTTTGCATCCAATGTGGATAGGGTGCGTCAGATTATCAATGCGGCGGAACGGTTTGGCAGGAAGGTTGTGGTGGAAGGCCGCAGCATGATTAACATTATCGAGACAGCCTCCAAGCTGGGCTATTTACAGATTGCAGACAGAACCCTGATTGATGTGGAGGAGCTCAAGAACTATCCGCCTGAAAAGACGGTTATCATCACCACTGGAAGCCAGGGCGAGAGTATGGCGGCTTTAAGCCGTATGGCTAGCAATAATCATAAAAAGATATCCATTATGCCGGGAGACACGGTGATCTTTTCCTCCCATCCGATACCGGGCAACGAAAAGGCGGTCACCAACGTGATCAATGAATTGCAGATGAAGGGTGCGGATGTGATTTTTCAGGACGTGCACGTGTCGGGACACGCCTGCCAGGAGGAAATCAAGCTGATTTATTCGCTGGTGAGACCCAGGTATGCGGTTCCCGTCCACGGGGAATATAAGCACAGGAAGGCGCAGGCGAAAATTGCAGCGGAGCTGGGAATCCCCAAGGAAAATATTTTCATGCTGCAGTCCGGCGATGTGCTGGAGATGGATGACAATAAGGCCGTCGTGAACGGTAAAGTGCCTGTGGGCGCGATCTTGGTTGACGGACTCGGCGTGGGAGATGTGGGCAATGTGGTGCTGCGCGACAGACAGCATCTGGCGGAGGACGGCATTATGATTGTGGTGATGGCGCTGGAGTCTCACAGCGATCAGCTTGTGTCAGGGCCCGATATCGTGTCGAGAGGTTTTGTCTATGTGAGAGAATCCGACGAGCTTTTGGATGAGGCGAGGCTTTTGGTGGACGAGGCTGTGCAGGACTGTCTTGACAGGGGAAAGACAGACTGGGGAAAATTAAAGAGCACAGTCAAGGATGTACTGAGCGATTTTGTGTGGAAAAAGACGAAGAGACGACCGATGATATTACCTATCATCATGGAAGTATAACCGATTGAGCTACGCTCAATCATGAGCTGCGCTCAATCACGAGCTGTGCTCAATCACGAGATTCGCTTCGCGAACCCGGCATGAAGGCGGAAAGGGTAAAAGGAGAATACACCATGTCAGACAAAGAGATCATAGAGGCAGCCAAGCACTTTGCGGATACAATTATGACCTCAGACACATATAAGGAATATCTGTATCAGCGGGAAAAAATAAAAAAGCAGCCGGAACTCTACGAGAAAGTGAATGAGTTCAGACAGCGTAATTTTGATTTACAGAACGAGGCGGACAGCGATGAGATTTTTGACCGCATGGAGGCCTTTGAGCGGGAGTATGAAAAGTTTCGCGAAGATCCTTTTGTGGACGGCTTTTTGCAAGCAGAGCTTGCTTTTTGCCGCATGATGCAGGAGGTTTATGTGCTGTTGGCGGAAGAGATCGACTTTGAATAGATTGAGCTACGCTCAATCATGAGCTACACTCAATCACGAGATTCGCTTCGCGAACTTGGCAGTGGGCGAAAAAGTGTCAGAGCGAAAACCATGCTTGCATGGATTTTCGAGAATGCACAGATGCACGGTCGGGCTGGGGAGGAGTAAATGTGAGTATAAAAGAAGTTATCGGTTCTGTATTTGAGCTGATTGTCAAGGTGGTGGCTTTGGTTTTTGCTGTGACGTACATTATAAAGGCGGCCACTGCGTCTTATGAGTATGGTTATCGCGTATTCACGGAAGAGCCTGTCTCTGAGGGAGAGGGAAGGACGATCAGCGTCAGTGTGGAAGAGCCTGTCTCCGCGAAAGACGTGGGCCAGATGTTGGAGGAGCGGGGGCTGATCCGGGATGCAAATCTTTTTGTGATACAGGAGCTCCTGTCAGAGAATCACGACAAAATACAACCCGGTATCTATGATCTGAGCACGGCCATGACAGCGGAGGAGATGCTGGAGGTGATGTCGGCGGATGCGCCGGAGGAAGATGCCGACGCGGAAGATGCACAGGGCGCAGGAGATTCATCAGATGCAGGGGAGGAGACACCGTGATTTCGGGGGAGCGCATGGATGCGTATCTGGCGTCTTTGAATAAAGGCAACACGCCGCTGCTGGATCAGATAGAAAGGGAAGCTTTGGAAACCAATGTGCCGATTATACGCACGCAGACGCAGGGACTGATTAAATTCCTGCTCGCGCTGCGAAAGCCCATGTCCATTTTGGAGGTGGGGTGCGCCATTGGTTTTTCTGCGCTCTTGATGAGCGAGTATGCTCCCAGGGGGTGCCGGATCACCACCATCGAAAAATATGAAAAGAGGATACCTGTCGCAAAAAGCAATTTCGCGCGGGCGGGCAGAGAAGACGCCATCACGCTTCTTACGGGAGATGCGGCGGATATTTTGAAGGAGCTTACGGGCCCCTATGATTTTATCTTCATGGATGCGGCGAAGGGGCAGTATATTCATTTTCTGCCCGATGCCCTGCGGGTACTTTCGCCGGGAGGGCTTCTGGTTTCTGATAACGTTTTGCAGGATGGGGATGTGATAGAGTCACGTTTCGCTGTGACCAGAAGAAACCGAACAATCCACAGCAGAATGCGCGAGTACCTTTACGAACTGACGCATCATGAACTGTTGGAGACAGTAGTGCTGCCTGTGGGGGATGGCGTAACAGTAAGCGTAAAACTTGCGTGAAGCGCGCAGAAAATGGAAAATGCCGAAGGGAAGGCATTCTCCGGGGAGTATCAGATATGAGGAAGAGAAGTAAGAAGCCAGAATTGCTGGTGCCGGCCTCCAGTCTGGAGGTGTTAAAAACGGCTGTTATTTTTGGGGCCGATGCAGTCTATATTGGCGGCGAGGCCTATGGCCTGCGGGCGAAGGCGAAAAATTTTTCCATGGAACAGATGGCGGAGGGGATTGCCTATGCCCATGAGAGAAATGTCCGCGTCTATGTCACGGCTAATATTCTGGCGCACAATTATGATCTTGAGGGAGCGGCGGCCTACTTTAAAGAGCTTGGGGATTTAAAGCCTGATGCCCTGATCATATCGGATCCGGGTATGTTTATGCTGGCACGCGAAAACTGTCCCGGGATTGATATTCACATTTCCACGCAGGCAAACAATACCAATTATATGACATATCGATTCTGGCATGCGCAGGGCGCGAAGCGGGTTGTGTCGGCAAGGGAACTGTCCCTGAAGGAGATCAGAGAGATCAGGGAAAATATTCCCGAAGAGATGGAGATAGAGAGTTTTGTGCACGGGGCGATGTGCATATCCTACTCAGGGCGGTGCCTTCTCAGCAGTTATTTTACAGACCGGAGCGCGAACCGCGGGGCCTGTACCCATCCCTGCCGCTGGAAATATGCGCTGGTGGAGGAGACGAGACCGGGGGAGTATATGCCTGTCTTTGAGAATGACAGGGGCACTTATATATTTAATTCCAGGGATCTCAATATGATCGAACATATTCCCGAGCTTGTGGAGGCGGGGATTGACAGCTTTAAGATAGAGGGAAGGATGAAGACCGCGCTCTATGTGGCGACTGTGGCGCGCACCTACAGGCGGGCCATCGACGACTATTTCCTTTCCAGGGAGAGCTACCGTGCCAATATGGAGTGGTATCGGGCGGAGATTGCCAAGTGTACTTACCGCAAATTTACCACGGGATTTTACTTCGGGAAAGCCGATGAGACGGCCCAGATCTATGATGAGAGTACCTATGTGAGCGAATACACGTATCTGGGGACTGTGGAGGCGCTTACGGAAGAGCTTCCCTGCGCCCGTATTGAGCAGCGCAATAAATTCTGTGTGGGCGACGTCATTGAAATCATGAAGCCGGACGGTGCGAACATTCCGGCGACTGTGACTGCCATGTATGACGGGGAGTGGCAGCCGATGGAATCCTGTCCGCATCCGAAGCAGACCGTTTATGTGAGACTGTCAGAGCTGCCTGCGGCGGGGGATATCCTGCGAAGCAGGGTGTGAAAGAAACAGATTAACTCCGGAGAAAATATATGACATACATTTCGATGACTTTTTACATATTTGTGCTGGCGGCATTGCTGCTGTACTATATCCTGCCGTTGAAAAGCAGATGGCTTGTACTGCTTATCGGAAGCATTTTCTTTTACTGGCAGATAACGGGAACGGGGATTGCGATGGCAGTCATCCTTGCAACCATTATGGTTTCTTATGGCGCAGGCCTGCTCCTTCAGAAAACGAGAAGCAGGGGGGTACTGGCAGGTTCAATTTTACTGATTATACTTCCCTGGTTCTGCATCAAAAACGGTAATTATATTCTGGAAATCCTGCTGCACAGGAGCGCCGTGGATTGGATTGTCCCGGCAGGCATATCCTTCTATACATTACAGGTGATATCTTATCTTGCGGATGTTTACATGGGCAGGATAACGGCACAGGAAAATCCTTTGAAGTTCATTTTGTATGTGATGTTTTTTCCCCAGATTGTACAGGGCCCCATACCGCGTTACGGCAGACTGGCAGATCAGCTTTATACCGGACACCGGTTTGAGGAGAGAATGGTGGTAGGCGGTTTCTACAGGATTATGTGGGGATTTTTCCTGAAATTGATGATAGCGGACAGGGCGGCTGTGGTTGTCAATGAGATATTTGATTACCATTATCAGTATGTGGGCTGTTATGTCCTGGTTGCGGGCGTATTGTATAGTATAGAGCTTTATGCGGACTTCGCGGCGTGCATATCCATTTCAAAGGGTGTGGCGAATCTGTTCGGCATCCGGCTCGCGGATAATTTTAATCATCCCTATCTGGCGGTCTCTGTGAAAGACTTTTGGCATAGATGGCATATGTCCCTCAGCCAGTGGCTGAAAGACTACATTTATATCCCGCTTGGCGGCAGCAGGAAGGGCAGGGTCAGGACATATATCAACCTGACATTGACTTTTTTGGTCAGCGGTATATGGCATGGCGCCGGACTGCGGTTTGTGGTGTGGGGACTGATGCATGCCGTTTATCAGATCGTGGGACAACTGACGAAGGACATACAACGAAAAGCGGCAAAACTGCTGGGACTTGAGGAAGCGCCGGGCGTGACGCTGTGGGTTCGCCGGGCATGGACATTTCTGTGCGTTATGACGGCGTGGATTATTTTCCGGGCGGAGAATTTGAGAGCGGGACTGCAAATGATATGGAGCATGTTCCGGGTTCAGAATTTGTGGATTTTTACCAATGACGCCCTGCTCTCATTGGGACTTGGGTGGAAGGAATGGATAGTTTTGGTAATTTCCATCCTGATTTTGTTTGTGGTAAGCGTCAGACAGGAGCAGGGGACATCATTTTCGGATATGGTTTTCAGACAGCCCGTTTACGTGAGATGGGCGCTGTATCTGACTGTCATATTCGGTATTATGACTTATGGTGTTTACGGAATGGGATACGACTCGCAGGCATTTATCTACGGGGGATTTTAACGGATGAAAAAGAATCTGGGTTTTGCCGCAAGAGCGGTGTGTTTTCTGCTGATATTTGCAATCTGCTTCCATTTTTACTGCAGATTGGTGACGCCTAAATTTTTTACGGATATTGCGTGGCCCACGACGACGACCTACGCCGGCTTTTATGATCTGGAAAAGGACAGCGTGGATGTGCTTTTTCTGGGCAGCAGCCATGGAGTTACGACTTTTTTGCCGCAGGAATTATATAATCAGTATGGGATTACCAGCTATAATCTGAGCTGCGAGCAGCAGGGGATGGTGACGTCATATTACTGGCTTAAAGAAGCGCTTCGCTATCAATCTCCGAAAGCGGTGGTTCTTGAATGCTATTTTTGTTTTCCCTATATGGTTGACGAACCTTTAAATTCGGAGGAGAGTTATACCAGGAAGGCTCTTGACTTTATGAGATGGTCGCCGGTGAAGGCGGAAGCGGTCAGAACCGTCTGTGAGATAGATGAAAAACAGGATGTGTGGGGCTATTATTTCCCTAATGCGCGTTATCACACAAGATGGGAAAATCTGGAGAAGAATGACTATACTTATAAAGATATGGCAGGCCATTCTGAGCTGAAAGGGTTTGCGCCGCTGTATTTTTATCTGGGAGAGGCGGGGGAGGGCTTTGAGCCCCACGATACGGACGCGACTGACGATGTGGCCCAAATGCAGCCCCTGATGTTGGAATATCTGGACAAAATTAATGATTTGTGCCGGGAGAAGGATATTTCCCTGATCCTGACGATTACGCCTGCGGTGTCAGCCAATCTTGAGATGTGCAATGCAGTACAGGCTTATGCGGATAATAACGGATGTGATTTTATCAGCTTCAATGAGCGGGAAGTTTATCGGCAGATGGATTATGAGATTGCAAAAGATAACTGTGACGACGGGCATCCTAACATATGGGGCGCGGTGAAGGTAACCGGCTATATAGGGGAGGTTTTGAGCGGACAGTTCGACATAGCGGGCAAAACGGAGCCCCAGTGGGAGGAGACAAGGGACGACTATGACTTTATTATGGATTACTGCACGCTGGATCATGTAGGGGAGATAGAGCCTTACCTTTCACTGTTAAATCACGAGCAGTATACAGTTGTATTGGCGTCTAAGGATGAATTTACCGGTGCGCTTAAGGAATCCACAGTCGAAGTTCTGAGGGAGCTTGGCCTGTCTGCGGATTTAATCGGACAGGAGGGATGCAATTATCTGGCGGTGATTTCGGGCGGTGAAGTGCTGTCTGAGCAGCTCTCCTTCGACCGGGTCGAGTACCGCGGGGCTCTCCGTAACGGGTATGTGCCATTGTATGCACTCAGCACAAAAGATGAGTGGGGCAACGGGCTGACGTCGATCCGGATCGGGGAGGAGGAGTATTCCAAAAACCAAAGCGGATTGAATGTGGTTATTTACAATAACCAGACCGGGAAAATCGTAGACAGTGTGTGGTTTCATACTTACGAGCCGGAGAACGCGATGGAGAGGTAGAACGACTTTATTTCGCTGCAAAAAGTGTTGTTTAGGAACAAAATATCGTTGTATATTTTATATTTTATGAAAAAATAGAAATTGGGGCTTGCATTTTTAGAGAAAGTAGGGTATTCTTAAAGACGGAAATTGTATACAGGTATTCAGAACGATGGCGTTCCAAAAAAGGAGTTTTTTTGGAACGCTTTTTTTGAAACAGGATGCCGGGATGGAGGAGAGATTATGAGCGAAGTATTCAATGTGGAAGAGATTTTTGCGAAGAATGTGTTTACGCTTGGCAAGATGCAGGAGCGGTTGACAAGAAACGCCTACAAGGAAGTGGTGAAGGTCATGACCGAGGGCGGCGAGCTGTCCATGAACACCGCGAATATCGTAGCCAAGGCGATGAAGGACTGGGCGGTGGAGAACGGCGCGACCCATTATACCCACTGGTTCCAGCCGCTGACCGGCATTACGGCCGAAAAACACGATGCTTTCGTGTCGCATCCCGACGAGCTTGGCAAGATGCTGACTGAATTTTCCGGCAAGGAGCTGATCAAGGGAGAGCCGGACGCGTCCTCCTTCCCGTCAGGCGGTCTGCGTGCCACCTTTGAGGCGAGAGGTTACACTGCATGGGACATTACTTCCCCAGCGTTCCTGAAAGAGTCCGGCTGTGGAACGATTCTTTGCATCCCCACGGCGTTCTGCTCCTACACGGGTGAAGCGCTGGATAAGAAGACGCCGCTTCTGCGCTCCATGGAGGCTTTGAGCGAGCAGGCACTACGTATCGTGCGGCTGTTCGGAAATACAGGAGCGACAAAGGTGACGGCGTCCGTCGGGCCGGAGCAGGAATATTTTCTGGTAGACAAAGATTTGTATATGAAGAGAACAGACCTGATGTTCGCGGGACGTACCCTGTTCGGAGCGCCTGCCCCGAAGGGACAGGAGATGGAGGATCACTACTTCGGCGTTATCAGGGAACGCGTGGGCGAGTATATGAAAGATCTGAACAGGGAACTGTGGAAACTGGGTGTTACGGCCAAGACACAGCATAACGAGGTTGCACCTGCACAGCATGAACTTGCCCCCATCTATGAGACGGCCAACATAGCGGTAGACCATAACCAGATTGTCATGGAGACCATGAAAAGGGTGGCTGTGAAACATAACATGCGCTGCTTATTACATGAAAAACCCTACGCGGGAGTAAACGGTTCCGGTAAACACGATAACTGGTCTATCACCACGGACAATGGTGTGAATCTGTTGGATCCCGGCGAGACGCCAAATGAAAATGTACAGTTTTTGCTGGTGCTTGCCTGCGTTATGAGAGCGGTAGATACGCATGCGGATCTGCTTCGCCAGTCCGCTGCCGATGTGGGGAACGATCACAGGCTTGGCGCAAATGAGGCGCCTCCGGCAATCATTTCCATTTTCCTCGGAGAGCAGCTTGAAGACGTGGTGACGCAGTTGATTGAGACGGGTGAGGCAACCACTGTCAAGGAGGGCGGAAAGCTCCTCACAGGCGTGAGCACCCTGCCTGATTTCCAGAAGGACGCTACAGACAGAAACAGAACATCGCCCTTTGCTTTTACGGGAAATAAATTTGAGTTTCGTATGGTGGGTTCCGCAGATTCCATTGCGAGCCCCAACACTACCCTGAATGCGATTGTAGCGGAGGCTTTCTGCGAGGCGGCTGATATTTTGGAGAAGGCGGATGACAAGGAACTGGCAATCCACGATCTGATCAAGAAATATATGACTGAGCACCAGAGAATTATCTTTAACGGCAACGGCTACGCCGACGAGTGGGTGACGGAAGCTGCAAGGCGTGGTCTGCCCAATATCAAGTCCATGATTGAGGCGGCGGGAACCCTCACAACCGACAAGGCAGTGAAGCTGTTTGAGAAGTTCGGTATTTTCACTAAGGTGGAGCTGGAGTCCAGAGAGGAAATTATCTATGAGACTTACGCGAAATCCATCAACATTGAGGCGCTTACCATGATCGACATGGCGGGCAAGCAGATCATTCCTGCGGTGATCCGTTATACCAGAGAGCTTGCGGATACCGTCAACGCAGTGAAAACGGCGGGTGCGGATGCCTCCACACAGGATGAGCTTTTGCAGGAGGTAGGAGAGAAGCTTGCGGCTATGCAGACGGCGCTTGACAAACTGAAAAAGGCCGAGAAAGAGGCTTCTTCCATGGAGGACGTCAAGGCCCAGGCATTTTTCTACAAGGATACGGTCAGGGTTATCATGGATGAACTGCGTGCTCCGGCGGATGAATTGGAGATGATCGTGGATAAGGAATACTGGCCGATTCCGACCTATGGAGAGCTGATGTTTGAGATCTGATAAAATTTTTTTAAAAAAATTAGGAAAAAGGGCTTGTCAAACTGCCCTTTTTCCTTTATAATCGATAATTGTTGATGGGCTATCGCCAAACGGTAAGGCAACGGACTCTGACTCCGTCATTTCAAGGTTCGAATCCTTGTAGCCCAGCTTGAAAACCTCAGTGGAGATAATCTGCTGAGGTTTTTTGCTGCCAGGAAATGCAGGGGAATTTAACGTACCATGGTGGAAAAACATGGTAATGACTGATGCAAATTTTGAAGGATATTATTTGGTTGACGGGTACATAACAGATACCATATAATATAAACATAGCAAGTGGTACGTTTTTTGGTACGGAAAGGAGTGTAATATGATTGCGACAAAACAAATGGATGTAAGAGCTAATATAAAAAAATATTTTGATCTGGCATTTAATGGAGAGCCTGTGATCGTATCACGTAAAGAAAATAAAAATGTTGTCATCATATCTGAAGCAGAATATAATGACTTGGCAAAAGCCAGAAAAAATGCAGAGTATCTGGCTAAACTGAATAGAGCTGATGAACAGATTAGAAATGGACAGGTGGTTACGAAAACTATGGATGAACTTCTGGCTATGGAGGAGTAGTTATGAAAATCACTTTTGCAGAAGATGGATGGAGTGAATATCTCTATTGGCAGACGCAAGATAAAAAAGTGTTAAGAAAGATTAATCAGTTGTTGCAGAGCATTGAAAGAGATGGTGCGTTACAGGGGATAGGCAAGCCGGAAATGCTGAAATATGGAAAATCTGGATCGTTTAGCAGACGAATAGACGAAGTGAATCGTTTGGTTTATGAAATTTCTGATAACGAAATAATTGTGAAATCCTGTAAAGGACATTATGATGATTAGTGCTGACAAATCTATAATAATTTGTAATATGGTACATGGCAGGTCAATCGTAGATTAGACACTTCAAGAAACGATAGTCAGATTCTGATTTTAGGAATCTGGCTATCGCTCTTTTTGAAAGAAAGTGATATACTATACTATTAGCAAGCTGATAATTAACGAGACGAACAACGGATTCAGGAGATGCTATGACAGACCTGATTGACAGCCTCCCTGCGGACCGGGATCTCACCGACGACGAGTGGCGGTTCCTGATCGAGGGGGAATATGACAGGCAGCGCCTTTTCGACAGGGCGGACAGGGTGCGCAGACAATATTATGGGACAGACGTCTATATCAGGGGATTGATTGAGATATCGAGCTTTTGCAGAAACGACTGTCTTTACTGCGGCATACGCAGAAGCAATGCGAAGGCTGAACGCTACAGGCTCTCGAAGGAGGAAATATATGCCTGCTGTGCGCAGGGGTATGAGCTGGGCTTCCGTACTTTTGTGCTGCAGGGCGGAGAGGATGCTTACCACACCACAGAATGGGTTGAGGAAATTGTTTGTGGCATAAAAGAAAAATATCCTGACTGTGCGGTGACGCTCTCTCTGGGAGAGCGGCCGCGGGAGGATTATGAAATCTGGTATAAGGCAGGAGCCGACCGTTATCTTTTGCGGCATGAGACGGCGTCCTGCTCTCATTACGAAAAGCTGCACCCGCCGGAGCAGACTTTTGCGCACCGCATGGAATGCCTGCGTAACTTAAAGGAAATCGGCTACCAGACAGGCGCGGGCTTTATGGTGGGTTCTCCCTTTCAGGGCACCGGCGATCTGATTGCGGACATGCGTTTCCTGCGGGAATTTCAGCCCCATATGGTGGGGATCGGCCCGTTTATTCCGCACCACGACACACCTTTTTCGAATGGTTCGCCGGGAACGCTGGAGCAGACGCTCACCATGGTGGCGCTCACAAGGCTGACGCTTCCCCATGCGCTCATTCCCTCGACGACAGCGCTTGGCACAATCCACCCGGAAGGGCGGGAACTGGGACTGAAAGCGGGCGCCAATGTGGTTATGTCGAATTTATCCCCGGTGGCGGTGCGTGGGCAGTATTCCCTTTATGATAATAAGATTTGTATCGGTGAAGAAGCGGCGGAATGTATCGAATGTATGAAGCGCCGGGTCATGGCGGCAGGCTATCAGGTGGCAGTGGGCAGAGGAGATCATGTCCGGATGAGACAGTGACGTGAAAGTCATGGCAGCTCAGGCGGCAGCCGATGGTAAAATAGATAAACAGATATACGCAGAAAGAAGGTAGATTATGTACGATCCGAAATCCTTATGTGCAGACGATTTTATCAACCACGGGGAAATTCTTGAGACTCTTGCGTACGCGCAAAAGAATAAGGACAATCTGGAGTTGATCAATGAGATACTGGATAAGGCGCGCCCGAAAAAAGAGGGGAACTCTACGGTGTGCGCGGGGCTTTCCCACAGGGAGGCGTCCGTGCTTCTGGCCTGTGAGGACAGGGAGGTGCTGGATAAAATTTATGCGCTTGCGGAAGAAATCAAACTGGCCTACTATGGGAACAGAATCGTGATCTTCGCGCCGCTCTATCTGTCGAATTACTGTGTAAACGGCTGTGTCTACTGCCCTTACCATATGAAAAACAAGAATATTCCCAGAAAGAAACTGACCCAGGAGGAGATTAAACAGGAAGTAATCGCCCTACAGGATATGGGGCATAAGCGTCTGGCGATTGAGGCGGGAGAGGATCCTGTCAATAATCCCATCGAGTATATTTTGGAGTGCATCAAAACGATCTATTCCATCAATCATAAAAACGGAGCGATCCGCCGCGTCAATGTGAATATTGCGGCCACCACGGTGGAGGAGTACCGCATGTTGAAGGAGGCGGGGATCGGCACTTATATCCTCTTTCAGGAGACTTACCACAAGGAGAGCTATTTGAAGCTTCATCCTACAGGGCCCAAGCATGATTACAATTATCACACGGAGGCGATGGACCGTGCGATGGAGGGCGGCATCGACGACGTGGGTCTGGGCGTGCTCTTCGGACTGGAATTATACAAGTATGAGTTTGCCGGACTTCTCATGCACGCGGAGCATCTGGAGGCCGTTCACGGCGTAGGGCCGCATACCATCAGCGTGCCGCGGATCAAACATGCGGACGATATCGATCCTTCGGCTTTCGACAATGGCATAGACGATGAAACCTTTGCGAAAATTTGCGCGTTGATCCGTATTGCGGTTCCTTATACAGGAATGATTATCTCCACCAGAGAGAGTCAGTCGGTGCGGGAGAAGGTGATTCGTCTGGGTGTATCCCAGATTTCCGGCGCATCCAGAACCTCTGTGGGCGGCTATACGGAGGAGGAGAGACCTACGGATACGGAGCAGTTTGATGTGTCAGACCAGAGGACGCTGGACGAGGTCATCAAGTGGCTGATGGAGCTGGGGTATATCCCTTCCTTCTGCACGGCGTGCTACCGCGAGGGCAGGACGGGCGACCGGTTTATGAGTCTGTGCAAGACAGGACAGATTCAAAACTGCTGTCATCCCAATGCGCTGATGACGTTGAAGGAGTACCTGATGGATTATGCCTCCGGGGAGACAAAGGCAATTGGCGAGGCTTTGATACAGGCGGAGCTTGCGAACATCCCGAAGGAGCAGGTGAGAGAAATTGCGAAGGACCACCTGAAAAAGATTGAGGAAGGCATTCGGGACTTCAGGTTCTAGCGAAGTAAATTCCTTTGGAATTAACTTCCCGGGTTTCGCGTTGCGAACCTCGATCGTGTGAAAGGAAGCATATAGCATGGGCATGAATGACACCCCTGCAGGGGAGCGGATACATATTGGTTTTTTTGGGAGGCGCAATGCAGGCAAGTCCAGTCTCTTAAATGCAGTGACGGGACAGGAACTGGCGGTGGTTTCGGAAACAGAAGGGACGACCACGGATCCGGTGTACAAGGCCATGGAACTTCTGCCGCTGGGGCCGGTCATGCTGATTGATACACCCGGTTTTGACGATGAGGGAGCGCTTGGGGAGCAGCGTGTAAAAAAGACCCGGCAGGTGCTGGAAAAGACGGATATCGCGGTTTTGGCGGTGGATGCAGCCGCGGGAATGACGGCCTGTGACGAGGAGCTTACCGCACTTTTTAAGGAACGGGAAATTCCTTATATTATTGTGTATAATAAGGCCGATTCAGAGCACAATGGCGGGGATTTGCAGGTTTACAGGAAAGTAAATGAAAATGTACAGACCAAGAACGAAATAACGGATGTTATATATACGAGTGCAAAAACGGGATTCGGCATTCACGAATTAAAGGAAAAGCTGGCCGCCATGCGTCCCGAAAGGGAGGAGCGGCGTCTGGCGTCTGATCTGGTGAAACCTCTGGATACTGTGGTATTAGTCGTACCCATTGATTCGGCGGCGCCGAAGGGGCGGCTGATCCTGCCCCAGCAGCAGACCATAAGGGATCTGCTGGAGGCAGGGGCGGTCACGGTGGTGGTGCGGGAAAGCGAACTTGGGCAGGCCCTTGCGAAATGTAAGGAGAAACCGGCATTTGTCATTACGGACAGTCAGGCCTTTGAGGAAGTGGCGGCTATGGTGCCTGCCGATATTCCGCTTACATCTTTTTCCATTCTGATGGCGCGGTATAAAGGTTTTCTGGATATTGCGGTGGAGGGCGTGAAAGCGGTTGACAGTCTTAAAAACGGCGACCGCGTGCTGATTGCCGAGGGCTGTACGCACCACAGGCAATGCGATGATATCGGGACGGTTAAGATTCCCCGTTTCCTGAAAAAATACACGGGGAAGGAGCTTGTCATCGAGACTTCCTCAGGCACAGGTTTTCCCGAAGACCTTACTTCATATGCGCTGGTGATCCACTGCGGCGGCTGTATGTTAAACGAGAGGGAAGTCCTGCGGCGCATGCGTTTTGCGAAAAAGCAGGGTGTGCCGGTTACGAATTATGGGATTGCCATTGCGCAGATGAAGGGCATTCTCGGAAGGAGTATTGAACATGTACACATTTGACGGCAGAGTGCGTTACAGTGAGGTGGGAGAAGACGGCTGTATGAGTTTACAGGCTCTTCTGGATTATTTTCAGGACTGCTCCACTTTTCAGTCTGAGGATATCGGGCTGGGAATCTCATATATGAAAAACCTCGGACAGGTGTGGCTTTTGTCCGCCTGGCAGATCTGTGTAGAGCGGTATCCGGCTTTTGGCGAACAGATCATGATCGGCACAATACCCTATGAGTTTCGGGGGTTTATGGGATACCGCAATTTTTTCATGCAGACGGGTGCTGGGGAAACGCTGGCATATGCAAATTCCATCTGGTCGTTAATGGACATAGAGTCGATGCGGCCAATGAAGCCAAATGAGGACATGCTGTCGGGCTATGTGCTGGAGGAGAAGTATCCGATGGACTATGCGCCCAGAAAGATCGCTGTGCCTGCGGCCGGAAAAGCGCTTGAAGCCTTCACGGTGAGGCCCCATCATCTGGACACCAATCATCATGTGAATAACGGACAGTATGTGCGCATGGCGATGGACTGCATTCCGGGAGATTTTAAAATCCGGCAGCTGCGTGTGGAATATAAAAGTCAGGCTGTGCTGGGGGATGAGATTTATCCTGTGGCGGCGGAAGGGATGGACGGGAAGCTGTACACGGTTTCTCTCAACGGAGCAGACGGAAGCCCTTATTGTGTTGTGGAGTTTACTGTATCGTAGGAGCGCATTGTGAATGGCATGTACGGAACGGAAATGGAGACAAGTATGATTCAGCTTGGTGAAATACAGACCTTAAAAATTGTAAAACAGGTAGAGTTTGGCGTCTATCTGTATGACGGGGAAAATCAGGAGGAGCGTGTCCTTCTGCCGGGGAAACAGGTGCCGGAGGGCGCAGCGTGCGGCGATGAAGTGGAGGTCTTTGTGTACCGCGACTCGAAGGACAGACTGATTGCCACCACAAACAGGCCAAAGATTACCCTGCACGGCGTGGAGCGGCTCCGTGTGGCGCAGGTGGGAAAGATCGGTGCGTTTCTGGACTGGGGGCTGGAGAAGGATCTGCTTTTGCCCTTCAAGGAGCAGACCAGGCGGGTGTCCGCCGGGGAGGAATGCCTTGCCGCCCTCTATATTGATAAGTCGAACAGGCTCTGCGCCACTATGAATGTGTATCCTTACCTGAAAAGGGATAGCAGCTATAAAAAGGATGACCGGGTGAGTGGAACTGTATACGAAATCAGTCAGAATTTCGGAGCCTTTGTGGCGGTGGACGATCAGTATTCAGGTCTTATCCCAAAGCGTGAGCTCTATGGGACAGTCAATATAGGCGATACGGTGAACGCCCGTGTCACGGCGGTGAAAGAAGACGGGAAGCTGGATCTGAGCATAAGAGAGAAGGCATATCTGCAGATTGCGGACGATGCGGAGAAGGTATTGCGGGTGATTGACAGTTTTGACGGGGTGCTCCCCTTCAATGACAAGGCGTCTCCCGAAGTGATCCGCCGGGAAATGCAGATGAGTAAAAACGAGTTTAAGAGAGCGGTCGGCAATTTATTAAAAGCAGGAAAAGTGACAATAACGGAGAAAGCGATAAGACGCAATGACGACTAAGAAAGCAAACTGGCTGTTTTTAACTACAATACTGGTGCATATTGGGGTGGTACTGTTCCTGAATTTTGCAGGGGATAGAATTTCCATGGGCATTATTATGAATTTTATTTTGAGTGAAGGGATTTTGATGGTGCCGGCCCTGCTGTTTCTGCTCGCCTTTGAATGGGGGAAACGGCCGTCAGAACCAAGGGTATACGGCATGGAACCTGTAATTCCCAATACGCCTCGTCCGTTTGAGGCGGCAGCCTTCCACAAGGTTAAGATTACCACACTCCTTATGATTGCTTTGTGTACGTTTCTGGTTATGCCGCTGGTTGTCGTACTCAATGCCCTGTCCATGTTTTTTGCGGACAATGCCATGGCGTCCTTGCAGGGGGATATTGTGGATACCCCCTTCCCTGTCATGCTGTTTATGATTGGGATCTTCGGGCCTTTCTGTGAGGAGTTCGTCTTCCGGGGTGTGATATACAGAAGCTACAGAAGAAAAGAAGGGAAGATAAATAACGGACGTTATAATAATGCTTGCGGAGGCGGTATACGCGCCATTCTTTTGTCAGCTTTTCTTTTCGGGCTGATGCATATGAATTTTAATCAGATGTTCTATGCTTTCGCAATGGGTATCTTTCTTGCGCTTTTGGTGGAGGCGGCGGGCAGTCTGTGGGCTTCTGTATTCTGCCACATGTTCTTTAATTCCATTGAGGTTGTCCTGATGTATGTGTCGAGCCATGTGCTGGGCAGCGCCTACGGAAAGACAGCAGGTGAGGCGGCAGAAGAAGCTGTGGCAGCGGTGACGACGCAGGCGCTGTTGGCGGCGCTCTCCGTTTACCTTATTATCGCCGCGGTCGCAACACCCATCGCTGTCTGTGTCGTTATCTGGATTGCGAAGAACGAGGGGCGGCAGCAGGCTTTTGCGGCACTGTTTGCCAGAAGACGGGTCGGACGGCAGACGGGAAATGTGGGTCGACAACAGGCTGGCCAGGGGCTGCAGGGGATGCCTCAGACAGAGTCACAAACCGAGACGTCAGGTTATCTTCTGAGCGTTCCTCTGATTGTGGCAGTTGTGCTCTGCTTCGGTTATATGAGTCTGGAATTTTTTTTGTAATAGAGATGCATTGCTCCTGCACTTCTGACTCTGCTCATGCGCGCAAAAAAATAACGGCTGCCCGTGGGGATAGCCGTTATTTTGTCTCACGCACTAGACCGTCATGTCAAAGTTCCCTCCGATGTGAGGGTTGACAGATAACTCCATCGCGGCCGCGTCCATCATGCCGACCACCTGACTTCCGGTGGTTTCCACCTGATCCAAAGTCTTGGCAAGCATAGCCACACCGTAGGAGTCATTTACTTTTGCAGAGGACATAGCCATAGATAATGATGCAATATCCATTGTGATCACACTCCTTTACTACATTATCTGTGAATCCTGATTACAGTGTATCATAACAGGACAGTGACAACAATATGCAATTTTCACAAGAATCATAGGCAGACTTTCCCGTCCCAGGCGGCTGCGGCGAGGGTACTTGTACAAAATGTCTAATTCTATAAATTCCCATTAATTGCCAAATATCTTAAAAAATACACAAATAATTCACGATTACAGGTAGATTTTTTTGTAGATATAGATTAAAATAGAACCTAGATTTTGGCTTTTGGGGGATATTCGGTTAGATGATATAGTGAATTATTACGAAATATAAGAGGGGTAGGGGAATGATTTCTAATCAGATTTTACAAAGTACGATTGAGGGTCTTAAGGCGATAGCGAGGGTGGAACTGTGCGTTATGGACGTGGACGGAAAGGCGGCGGCCATGACGACGGACGAGATGGAACGGTGTGGCAGGGCTGCTGCGGAGTTTGCCGAATCCCCGGCGGATTCACAGGAAATTCAGGGGTATCAGTATTTTAAGATTTTTGACGAACAGCAGTTGGAGTATATTCTGGTGGCAGGGGGTGTCGGTGAGGACGTATACATGGTCGGGAAGATGGTGGCATTCCAGATCCAGAATCTGCTCGTCGCCTACAAGGAGCGGTTCGACAAGGATAATTTTATAAAGAATCTGCTTCTGGATAATCTGTTATTGGTGGACATATACAGCCGGGCGAAAAAGCTGCATATTCAGACGGACGTCAGGCGTGTGGCGCTTATTGTGGAGACAGATAACGTCAAGGACTGCAATGCGCTGGAGAGCGTGCGTGCTTACTTTGGCGTGAGCAACAAAGATTTTATCACTGCCGTAGATGAAAATAATGTCATTGTGGTGAAGGATCTGTCTGAGGACGACAGCCCCCGGGAGATTGAAAGGGCAGCGGCTGCAGTGGCGGCTTATCTGCGGAAGGAGAGCTTTAAGAATGTCCGTATCGCATACGGTACTGTGGTGAGCGAGATCAAGGGTGTGAGCAGCTCCTACAAGGAGGCTAAGATGGCGTTGGACGTAGGGAAGATTTTTTTCAGCGAGCGCGACGTCATCGCTTACAGTGAGCTGGGCATCGGGCGCCTGATCTATCAGCTTCCGATTCCGCTTTGCAAGATGTTTATCAAGGAAATCTTCGACGGCAGGAGCCCGGATGAGTTCGATGAGGAGACGCTTGTCACGATCAATAAGTTTTTTGAAAATTCCCTGAATGTGTCGGAAACCTCGAGACAGTTGTTTATTCACAGAAATACGCTGGTATATCGTCTCGACAAGCTCCAGAAGAGCACCGGCCTTGACCTGAGGGTGTTTGAGGATGCGATTACGTTTAAGATCGCGCTTATGGTTGTGAAGTATATGAAATATATGGAATCCTTTGAGTTTTAGCAGGAAACAGAAGAACAAACGGTAGGAGAGGAAAAACGTGGCAGTTAAGAAGAAAAGAAAAGGTCCTGTGGTGGAGAACGAGATCATCACACTGACGAATGTGAGCAAGGCTTATTCAACCGGCGCACCGGCGCTGAAAGATGTGAACCTTCACATCAGCAGGGGGGAGTTTGTCTTTATCGTGGGCGACAGCGGGTCGGGTAAGTCTACTCTGATCAAGCTCCTTTTGAGAGAGCTCACGGTCAGCAGCGGTTACATCAACGTGATGGGTTACGACCTGTCCAGGATAAAACACAGGAAGATCCCGAAATTCAGGAGAAATTTAGGTATTGTGTTTCAGGATTTCCGTCTATTGAAGGACAGAAACGTCTATGAGAACGTGGCTTTTGCCCAGCGTATCATTCAGAAATCAAATAAGGAGATTAAGAAAAACGTCCCCAGTATTCTGGCTATTGTGGGACTTGCAGGCAAATATAAGGCGAAACCCAGACAGCTCTCCGGCGGTGAGCAGCAGAGAGTGGCGCTTGCGCGCGCGTTGGTGAATCAGCCGACGATCCTTCTGGCGGACGAGCCCACAGGTAATCTGGACCCCAAAAATTCATGGGAAATCATGAAACTGCTGGAGCAGATCAATGAAAACGGAACCACCGTTATCGTTGTCACCCACAACCGTGAAATTGTGAACGCTATGCAGAAACGCGTGATAACCCTGCGCCGCGGCGTCATCATCAGCGACGAGGAAAAGGGAGGGTACATCGATGAGGATTAATACGTTTTTTTACACGCTTAAGCAGGGCTTTCGCAACATTTTCCGAAATAAGCTCTTCTCGCTTGCGTCCATTGCAACCATAGCGGCATGTCTGTTTCTCTTCGGTATTTTTTATGCTGTTGTGGCGAACTTCCAGCATATCGTGAAAAATGCGGAAGAGGGCGTCTCCGTCTGGGTGTTTTTTGACGAGGGAATTGAGGATGTACGGATTCAGCAGATCGGTGACATGATTGCAAAACGGCCTGAGGTGGCGAAAATGGATTTTATCTCCGCCGAGGAGGCGTGGGAGAGTTTCCGTGATGAATACCTGGGAGAATACGGCGACGGTTTTACCGAGAATCCGTTGGAGAATTCTGCAAACTACCAGGTGTATCTGAATGATGTGTCCATGCAGTCGGCGCTGGTGACTTATCTGGAATCTATAGAGGGTGTGCGTATGGTCAACCGTTCGGAACTGGTGGCAACCACCCTGACGGGAGTGAATGCGCTGATTGCCTATGTTTCCGTGGGTATCATCGCGATTCTGCTGGCGGTGTCCATTTTCCTGATCAGCAATACCGTAGCCATTGGTATTTCCGTCCGTAAGGAAGAGATCAATATCATGAAATATATTGGGGCTACGGACTTTTTTGTACGATCCCCTTTCGTGGTGGAAGGTATTATGATCGGACTGATCGGCGCTGCTATGCCGCTGGGCTTTATTTATGCCATATATAATGTGGTCCTGACTTATGTAACGGACCGGTTTCCCCAGCTTTCTTCTCTTCTCAGCTTCGTGGCGGTGGAGGAAGTGTTTAATGTGCTGGTGCCCGTATCTTTGGGTCTGGGCGTGGGTATTGGTTTCCTTGGCAGTATAGTGACGGTTAGAAGGCACCTGAGAGTCTGATTATTTTAGAGGATAAAAGTTGAAAAAAGATTGGCAGAAAAAAGTAAAGAGAATTGCAATTTTATGTTTGTGCCTCGTGTTTGTAATTTCCTGTGCCGTTCCCGGTATTCCCGCGAAGGCGGTGACCAACGAGAGCATTCAGGAGAAGGAACGGGAGATTGAGAAGGCAAAGCAGCAGGTTTCCGGTCTGAAAAGCAGTCTGACTGACGTGGAAAAGCTGAAAAAGGAGCTGGAACAGTCCAAGAGCGACCTGACGGCCTATGTACAGCAGCTGGACGGGCAGCTTGCTGACATACAGGAGAAGATTGAGCAATATAATACAATGATTATCGAAAAAGAGGAAGAGATCGAGGAGACGACGCGGGATTTGGAGGCGGCTGTCGTACAGCAGGAGGAACAGTATGCAGCCATGAAGAAACGTATCCAGTTCATGTATGAGCGAAGCGATTCCTTTTATATGGAAACACTTTTCGGTTCAGACAGTATTTCGGGGATCGTAAACCGCGCCGATTACATCGAATCCCTTTCCCGTTATGACAGGGAAAAACTGGATGAGTACGTGGAGACCAGAAAATACGTGGAGCTCTGTAAAGAGGAGCTGGAAGCGGAAAAAGAAGTTTTGGATGAAGTGAGAGAGGCGGTAAAACAGGAAGAAGCCAATATTAATAGCCTGATCGGGGAGAAAGAGGCACAGATTGCCTCCGTCAGCGGCGATATTGCCAACAAAGAGGCAGCGATCAAAGAATACGAGTCCATGATTGCGCAGGAGAACGCTGAGATAGCGGCTTTGGAGAAAGCGGTAGCGGAGGAGAAGGCAAGGCTGGAGGCAGAGAACGCCCAGGCCAGGATCTACAATGGCGGTATGTTTGCCTGGCCCTGCCCGGGATATAAGCGCATCTCAGACGAGTATGGAAACCGCATGCATCCCATTCTCGGCGTGCAGAAGTTCCACAACGGTTTGGATATGGCGGCGGCTTCAGGAACTCCCATTGTGGCGGCTTACGACGGGGATGTGGTGGCGGCGGCTTACAGCAGCAGCATGGGCAACTATATTATGCTCAACCACGGAAGCGGACTGTATACCATATATATGCACTGTTCAGCACTCTATGTCTCCAAGGGACAGAGTGTCTCCAAGGGACAGAACATCGCGGCTGTGGGCTCTACCGGACGATCCACCGGGCCGCACCTGCATTTCAGTGTACGCCTGAACGGAAACTATGTGAGCCCTTGGAATTATTTAAAGTAACAGTTCAGCCATGCGTTGTATGCGGACGAAAATCATGCTTGCATGAGTTTTCGGCCAAATACAAACGCATGAGCGGAGCGCCCGATTATGAGCAAACATAGCCGCGAAGCGGCGGAGAAGCCTTGAAGAGGCGGTTTGCGAATGGAATGGATGAAAGATATATCAAGTGTATGAGGAGATGAAGCATCTTGAACTTAAACGATAATAACAACCGCTATTACAATGACTATGGATATCAGAACGGCAACCGTCAGTCTAATCCCAACAATGGTGCATATGGCGGGGGCTATAATGGCAATTATAATAACGGACAGCCGCCGCAGCCCATGCAGAATCCGGGCCATGGACAGGGAAATGACAAAGGGGGCGGCAACTTTGTTTTGGGACTTGTGGTTGGTATTGCATCGACTGCATTGATAGCGGGCTGCACTTTTGCGGTCACAAAGGTTTATGAGGCTGTGGACAGCAGAAATGTGGCGAAAAGCGGTACGGCTGACAGCGTTGTGAGTGAGGATACCGAGAAAAAGCTCGCCGCGATTGAGGACGTGATTGAAGAGTATTATTATCAGGATGCAGATATCGATGTCGACGCCATGACTGAAGGTATGTATGCGGGCATGGTGAGTTCATTGGGCGATCCTTATTCCGTCTACTATACCGAGGAAGAGTGGAGCGACCTCATGCAGGAGACGGAGGGAGTTTACTATGGTATCGGTGCATATCTGATGATTGATCCCAATACTGGGCTTGGAAAAATATCAGGTGTAATTGAAAATACACCTGCGCAGGAAGCCGGACTTCGGGCTGACGATCTGCTCTATCTGGTGGATGGGGTGTCAACTATGGGAATGGAGTTGTCTGAAATTGTTTCCATGGTGAAAGGCGAAGAGGGAACGACTGTTCATCTTACCATATACAGGGAAGGTGAGAGCGATTATCTGGAAATAGATGTGGAGCGTCGCAAGATTGAGTCACCTACTGTCAAATATGAGATGCTCGAAGGTAATATCGGCTATATTCAAATCACGGAATTTGATGAGGTTACAACAGATCAGTTTACTGAGGCGCTGGCTGTGATCAAAGGGTCCGGCGCCAGAGGGCTCATTCTCGATCTGCGCGGCAATCCGGGCGGCAGCTTAAGCGTGGTTGTGGACATTGCAAGAGAGATACTGCCTAAAGGCCTGATTGTCTACACGGAAGATAAGTATGGACAGCGTGACGAATACACCTGTGACGGCAGAAAAGAGCTGGATATGCCGTTGGTTGTTCTGGTCAACGGAAATTCGGCCAGTGCTTCCGAGATTCTTGCAGGCGCCATTAAAGATTACAGGAAGGGTACTCTGCTGGGAACGACTACTTTTGGCAAGGGGATTGTCCAGCGGGTACTGCCTTTGACTGACGGCACTGCCCTGAAACTGACGATCAGTGCATATTACACTCCGAACGGCAACAATATCCACGGAGTCGGCATTGAGCCGGATGTGGTCTGCGAGTTTGACGCTGACGCTTACTATGAGGATGGCGTGGACAATCAGCTTGAGGCGGCTGTGGAGGAGATTAAGAAAGCCGGAAGATAGGCAGATATAAGTTGGGAGGTTTCTATGAACATTGTCCTTTTGTCAGGCGGTTCAGGCAAACGCCTGTGGCCCCTCTCCAATGATACGCGGTCTAAGCAGTTTATCAAGATATTCAAGACCGATGCGGGCGATTATGAGTCTATGGTACAGCGGGTCTATCGACAGATTCTCTCCGTGGATGCGTCGGCTAATGTTACCATTGCCACTTCAAAATCTCAGGTGTCGGCAATTCATAACCAGCTGGGGACGGAGGTCGGCGTCAGTGTGGAGCCTTGCAGACGTGACACGTTTCCGGCCATTGCACTGGCGACGGCTTATCTCCATGATGTGAGGGGTGTTTCTGAAAATGAATCCGTGGTAGTCTGTCCGGTAGACCCTTATGTGGAGCAGGATTATTTTGAAGCGTTGGAGGAACTGGGCAGGCTTGCGTCAGACAGTGAGGCAAATCTTGTGCTTATGGGAATTGAGCCCACTTATCCAAGTGCAAAATACGGTTATATTATTCCGGAGAGCAAAACAGCGGTCAGCCGCGTATCCGTGTTTAAGGAGAAGCCGGATGAGGAGACTGCAAAAGATTATATCAGCAGGGGAGCGCTCTGGAACGGCGGCGTGTTCGCCTTCCGTTTGGGGTATGTGCTTGGACGTGCACATGAGCTGATTGCGTTTCAGGATTATCAGGATCTTTATGATAAATATGATACCCTTCAGAAGATCAGCTTTGACTATGCGGTAGTGGAACATGAACCCTGCATTGAAGTAATGCGCTTTAGCGGTATGTGGAAGGACATGGGAACCTGGAATACGCTGACAGAGGCCATGGAGAGTCCCAATATCGGTAAGGCGATCCTGAATGATACATGCGAAAATGTGCATGTGGTGAATGAACTGGATGTACCTGTGCTCTGTATGGGGCTGAAAGACATGGTAGTTTCGGCCAGTCCTGAGGGAATCCTTGTCTCGGATAAAGCACAGTCAAGCTATATTAAGCCCTTTGTGGACGCCATTGACCAGCAGATTATGTTTGCGGAAAAATCATGGGGCAGCTTTCGCGTCATTGATATCGGAGAGGGCAGTATGACCATCAAGGTTACCCTGAATGCGGGGCATAAGATGAATTATCACAGCCATGAGCGCCGTGATGAGATCTGGAATGTCATTGAGGGGGAGGGCCGCACCGTCATAGGCGGCGTGGAACGTAAAGTAACTGCCGGGGATGTGATTACCATGAAAGCCGGAACGCCCCATACGATTATTGCCGATACGGTATTACAGGTGATTGAAGTGCAGGTGGGGCAGGAGATCAGCGTGGCGGATAAGAAAAAGCTGGAATAGGGGTGTTATGGTTTTTATCAATACTCCTTGCTGATTTCGCTGATCCCGTACCGGTTCATAAATTCCTTAAGCTCCTTCTCGTTTTTGACGAGCATGACCTCCTGAAATTTTCCTGTATTTAAATTTTTAAAGCCGGCTACCTGTTCTCCTGTGCAGATACTGCATCGAAGAACAGGTTTGTGCGTGCCCCTGTCAAAAGAAACCGGTACAGGAGTTTCCTCTTTGTGTCTTCTTGCAGGGAAAAAAGAAAGCATGGTGTTCTTCTCCGTTCTATGCTGGATTTTTATATTATCTTATCATAAATGATATGGTAAAAAAAGTGAAAACACAAGAACATCCAGGCAGCAGAAAAGAGGTGTCAATCTTGACACAGGTAACAGGTCTTTACTATAATTATATAGCTATATACTATATGGCGGAATCGGATTAACATCCATCGGAGAAACGAACAAAATTTACAGAAATGATATGGAGAAATCACATGAAAACAATCAAGTCAAAGATTTTAGTTAGTATTCTGACAGTGGTACTGCTTGGTTCCACATTGATCGGTGTGATTACCGCTCTGTTAAATGCCAACGGTATCGACATCCTTATGGAAAAGACGCTGGGGCCGGCCACCCAGATGGCAGCGAATGCTGTGGAGTGGCGAATGGACAATTACTGGACAGCCCTGCAGGAGGCGGCGGCTTCCGATATTTTCATTCAATCTGCGCCAGACGATCCTGAGCTTGTTCCCATACGGGACGAGATTGCTGCCCGGAATGGCTTCCTGTACACGGGTAAGATGGATGCCACAGGCTTTTCGTCCACAGGCTTCAGTTACGCAGACGAGGAATATTTTCAGCAGTGCAAGTCTTCTATGCAGCCTTACATATCTGATATCATGAGCGATGGCAATCAGATGATATTTTTACTGGAGGTGCCGATTGTTGTCAATGGCAGTTTTGAAGGTATCGTCTATGGCGGCATCAGTGCCGACTTTTTGACAGACATTGTGGTGAATCTGGCCATGGGAGACGACGGAGTCGCCTATGTGCTGGATCAGCGGGGAAATGTCATCGGCCACCGGGAAAAAGCAGTGGTGGAAGAAGGCTCAAATATGATTGAAGCGGTTAAAAGTGATCCCAGTGTGGCTGATGTAGCGGCTGTGAATCAGCGTATGATTCAGGGAGAAACAGGATTTGGACGCTATCAGTTTTACGGTGACAACAAGTTCGTAGGCTTTGCGCCCATTGGCGGCAATCAAAACTGGAGTATCGCCATTGAGGCAAGCCAGCGGGAATTTAAATCGACGTTGGACCAGAGTATTTTTCTTACGCTTCTGGTTGTCATTGCCGTAGTAGTTGCTTCTATCCCGATTGCGGTGGTGATTGCGCGTTCTATCTCCCGCCCGATACGCGCCTGCATTACCCGTCTGGAGCAGCTGGCGGACGGGGATATCCATACGCCTGCTCCGGGAATCAGAACCAGCGGCGAACCTGAAGCGCTGACCAAAGCTTTGGAAACTACGGTTGTGAAGCTGGCAAAAGTAGTGCAGGATGTTTCTTATCATCTGGACAAAATGGCAAAAGGCGATTTTCATGAGGCAATTACGGAAACCTATGAAGGCGATTTCAACCTTATCGAGGAATCCATGAAGGGGATTAATTCTTCCTTGAATAATATCCTCTCCCAGATCAGCCAGTCGGTGGATACGGTGGCAGCCAGCTCCGGGCAGATGGCTGACGGAGCGCAGTCCCTGAGTCAGGGGGCTACCGAGCAGGCCAGCGCAATTCAGGAGTTATCCGCTACGGTTGCGACTATTTCCGAAAGCTCCAGACAGACTGCGACTGCGGCAGAAGAAGTAAATTATTTTGTGAATCAGGCAGGCTCTCAGCTGGCGGCCAGCATGGAACATGTTCAGGACCTGAACAGCGCTATGGAGAAAATTTCCGATTCTTCCGAAAAAATCGGTAAAATTATTGACACCATCGAAAACATAGCTTTTCAGACGAACATCCTGGCTTTAAATGCTTCCGTGGAAGCTGCCCGCGCAGGTACGGCAGGTAAGGGTTTTGCGGTTGTGGCTGACGAGGTACGGGAACTGGCCAATAAGTCTGACGAAGCAGCCAAGGCCGTCAAGAGTCTGATTGAAGAATCTATTGCAGTTGTTGCGGAGGGTAGCAGGGCAGTAAATACTGTCACGGACTCTCTGAACAAAACCAATGACAGCGCCGGGAACGTAACTGTCAAGATGGGAACTGTTGTGGAGGCGGTAGCGAGCCAGACAGCTGACATTGATCAAATTAATTTGGGTATCGATCAGATTTCTGAAGTGGTTCAGACAACCTCCGCAACCTCGGAGGAAAGCGCGGCCATTTCTCAGGAGCTGGCTTCCCAGTCCCAGCGACTGAAACTTTTGTCGGATCAGTTTACTTTGAAATAATCGCTTTGTCTTATGACAGCGGGACAGTTTTGACTGTCTCGCTATTTATCTAAATATACCTTAGACCCGGTAGCGCCCCTCTGTCCCTGATATTTGCCGCGGTAAGGTTTCGAGGCGGCCTGATCCATCTGTGCAAATACCAGTTGTCCGATTCTGCGGCGAATCTTCTACAACGCAAAAGGTATTTCCGAGTCTGATATCTACGCTTGCAGGCTGAATCTGGTCATCCTGAAGCGGCGATATGGATAGGGTTCCTTTTTTGAGTAAAGACATAATTGCCTTATCAGATAGAATCATTTTGAATACCTCCGTAATACCAGCCCGCAAGTCCGTTGATTTTTCCATAACACCCGGCGGCATTACGGTACACAACAGATATGTTGTCTCCGGCCTTTACTTCGAGAAGCGCGTCGCAGTAATTGTCCACATGCCAGATTTCGTCGCTCTGATAGAGAAAGCAGGAAGGAATCCACATTTTTTTACCGCTGCTTAAGTGGCGGCAAAGCACTATGTTCTCCTGTTCTTCCATTCGTTCTACCTGACTGTCGAAAAACTGAATATACAGGGAGAATGGCTTCTTCTTTTGTGGTTCCAGAGCGGTTACAACAGGAAAGCCATCATAAAAGTCTTTTTCAATTTCTTCCATAGCCGCATCTTTATCCGGGAAAACAATCGCATTCAACTGCCCCGCTGTCTGTAAACCGCACCCACCGTCTATACAGATGATTTTGCGGTCGTATTCGAAAAACGGCTTCAAATCATTTTCTTTTGGCCGGTAAAGTGTTACAGGCCAGTGTCCCACCACGACACATTTGGAAAAAGAATATCCTTTTTCCAGAAAATTATCATTTTTCAGCCATTGGCTCTGATCGGTCTCGGCCAAAGTTTTCAGATCATCGGTGGGAATTCCGCCGTGCACGAAGATATAGGAATCCATATCCAGAATGGTGGGAAGGTGACGCAGAAAATCAATTTCAGGTGCATAACGTTCCAGCAAAAGCTTTCGACACGAATTTGCAGTGCCCACTGTCAAAGATGTGGCAGAAATTTTAAGTTCTGACAGCATGTCCAAAAGCAGTCCGCAGCCCCAGCGTGTTTCCTGCCAGTCTAAAAAATCGCAGAAGCGTTCATCGCTTCCCTCCGTTGTATCGCAGAGTATATGCATACGGTGTTCGTCCACATTTCCCTGTGAAATATAAACCTGATTCTTGGAAGATAAATCCATGAGATAACGTACCGTTTGCAGGCTGTCAGGGCCCTTGTCCACCAGATCGCCCACGAGGACAAGGATATCGGTTTTACCGTAGTTTAGTTTTTTCAGCAGATGCACCAGATTGTCCAGATGGCCGTGTATGTCGCTTATGGCAATGATCCGTTGCCCGGGTTTTGCATGGATCTTTTGTATGGTCGTCTTCATATTGTGATTGTATCATATGCTCCCCATGGTGACAAGTTAGCCCCGCGGCCTGAAAGGCGGAAGGGTTATAGGGATAGAACGGCATTGACAAGGAAGAAAGGAAGGTGGAGAATATTTCACACCAACTTCACACCAACTTCACATGAATTTCACCGCGCTTTTTTATTCTTACCTCATCAGGAGGAAACATCCTCAAAAAGGAGGTAGAGATTATGTTCTTAGGCTTGGAATGGTACTGGTGGCTTGTGATCGTGGCGGCGCTTATTATCATCATACCGCTGAAAGTAAAGTTTATGAAATGGTGGGGCAGACGGGAGCGGGACAGGAAAAAGGAACAACGTGGGAAATGGGGGGATGAAGAATGATCGAGGTGAAGAATCTGACTTTTTCCTACGGAAAAGACAAGCAGGCGCTGCACGGTTTAAATTTCACTGTGGAGGATGGAGAGATTTTTGGGTTCCTGGGGCCGAACGGCTCCGGGAAGTCTACGACCCAGAAGATATTGACTGGCATACTGAAAGGACATGGCGGGGAGGCGCTCCTGTTCGGGAAGGATTTAAGGGAAGTACATACGCAGGAATTCTTCCGGAAAATTGGCGTCCTGTTTGAGTTTCCCTATCTGTACGCCAATTTAAGCGCCCTCGACAACCTGCATTACTTTTCTTCTTTCTACCCCAAAGAACAGCTACGGGATGCGGAAGAAGTGCTAGAGGAACTGGAGTTCAAGAAGGATTTTTTAAGGAAACCGGTATCTTCTTATTCCAAGGGGATGCGCCAGCGTGTCAGTATGGCGAGGGCTTTGATCAGTAACCCGAAGCTTTTGTTTCTGGATGAGCCTACCAGCGGCCTTGACCCTACCGGGGCAGTTCTCTTCCGCAGGATTATTGAGAACGAGCGCCGGAAAGGAACAACGGTATTTGTGACTACCCACAATATGCTGGACGCCGATCTGCTCTGCGACAGGGTAGCTTTTATCTCAAACGGGAACATTGTTGCGCTTGATACGCCGGGAAATCTGAAATTAAAAAACAGCAGCCACAGCATTGCCGTACATTATTTGTATCAGGGCAGAAGGGAAGAACAAATGATGGAAGCGCCTGAACTGAAATCAGGCATCCCTTTCCCGTATGATGAGCTGCTAAGCATCCACTCCCAGGAGCCGACACTGGAGGACGTCTTTATCCAGTATGCAGGAAGGAGGCTGTCTTGAAAAGTATTTTTTCTCTATTCAAAAAAGACTGCCGGATGATGGCGTCGGGAAAATTCTTCTTTATAGCGTTGGGGTCGCTTTTGCTCTATACGTTGTTCATTCATTTTGGCTATCTGAACTTCATGGGGGATAATGCCAATATGTTCAATGTATATCTCTATGATCCGGAAGGAATGTATACGGAGGTATCGCCGCTTGTCCTTCCTGTGGCGTCTGAAGAAGAACTGGGTGAGGCGCTTGCCGGGGATACAGGCGGCATCGGAATCCGCGTAAAGGATGGGAATCCCAATATTGTACTTTATGCAGGAACAGAAAAAGTTGACCGGCACAGAGCAGATTATGCGTTCTCGCTTCTGCATTCCGGCAGCGGGTATCAGCCGGAAACTGTGGGGGACTATACCGTGGAGATGAAACTGCGCAGGGAAATCACCTGTGAACTGCTGTTCATTGAGATTGTTGCCGTAGGGTTTCTGGGGGTCGCGTCCGTACTGTTTAAAGAAAAACAGATGGGGGTGATCCGTGTTCATGCCATTATGCCGCTTTACAATAGCCTGTTTGTATTTTCCAAGGTCTTTCTTTTTCTGGTCACGGATTTATCATTTGCAGTTTTGATGACTTTGTTTAATGTGGGCCCCAGAGAAGCGGGAGGCGTTTTGCCTGCCGTGCTGATACAGACAGGTATTTTGTCCCTGATCATGGCCCTTACAGGCTTTGGCTGTACGATGCTGCTAAAAGATTTCAGACAGTTTTCCCTAGCATATCTGGTGATTGCGCTTTTTGTCGCGACTCCGGTTTTCCTGTCGGCCAACACTGCAATTAAAATGGACTGGATCTACTACCATCCGTTTTACCACGTGTATATGGGCCTGAAAAATGCTTTTTTTGGTACGCCTGTTACAAACCCGGTTTATTATATCTGCGTAGTGTGTGTCATTATTTTGCTCTTTGGCATTGCCACCGCGGCATTCCGCAAAGAGATGGGAAAGGAGGGCTGATCATGAAAGGATTGATGTATCAGCTGAAAAGCGTCGGGAAAGATAAGTTTTGTATCATGTCGTTTCTCCTGCCAATTGTGGTAGCTATGGCGCTGAATATTGTCGGCTCCATTGACCTTTCTTCTTTAGGAGAATATTTCTTCTGTGTGGTTGAGGGCGAGGTCGCTGATGAGACGAGGGAGTGGCTTTTGGGGTACGGCAGTGTTACGGTCTGCCAGACGAGGGAGGAATGGCTTTCGGCGATCAGGGAGCCGTCTACTAATCTGATTGGCGTGGAGATGGATAAAAAGGGCATCAAAACAGTTTTATCCGGTGATGAATTACCGTTGTGGCGGCAGGCGGCAGCCACGCTTCCGGATCTCTATGAACAGCGGGAAATGTCAGCCGGAGTCCGTATACAGACTCTGGAACAGCCTGACGTGCTGACCGGAGTTCAGTACATTTTTATGGCAATGACGCTGATTGTTGCCATGTTCATGGGCTGCACCTTTAATGCGATGAACATCATTTCTGAAAAAGAAAATGGTGTTGCGCTGGTCAATGAAATCCTGCCTATGACGCCCAGACAATATGTAATACAGAAAATCTTTATCGGCTTTGTGTTTGGTTGTCTGTCCGCAGCTGTTACGGCGGCAATCTGCTTCCGGCTTTCCCTTTCCGGGGCAGCGGCTATGTTGGGCTTAATTGTATTGTCGGCCTTTGTGGCGGCTCTGGTGGGCCTGTTTGTAGGCCGTATTTCGGAGGGGATGATGGTAGGCGTGGTTTATATCAAGGTTATTATGATTGTGTTCATGGCGGTTCCCCTGCTTAAGTACCTGGCGATGGCAGGAAATAAGGTTCTCTCCGGCATCTGCTATCTGATCCCGTCCAGCGCAACCTTTGAGGGCGTCATGGATCTGGCAAACGGCAGTATGACAGCGGCAGGAAAAGATATGGCGATTCTTGCGGCTCATTGTGCAGGCTGGTTTCTGCTCTATCTTCTGATATCCAGACGCCGGAAGAAACCGTCATTTTGAGTCATCTGGTAAAAGGGAACCGAAACTGATATGATATAATGAGCGTTAGTGAGGAGAGTAGGCTTGCATATTCGACGAACGGCGAATGGCGATCATGAATCTCTGATTCATGATATAATAATAAAAAATTCGGGAGGAAAAAAAGCGAAGAAACCATGAGAAAATATCACTGCCTGTGTGCATTATTCATCAGCCTGCTGCTTTGCGCCTGTAGTCGTACAGCGGATACAACAGGCAAAACAAGCATGGAACAGAAAATTCCAACGGAACCGACACAACAGGAGCAGCTCTCAGAGGAAATCCTTTTCCATTCCCCGGAAATCGAGCGCAGAACGCGGGAGCTTCTGGAAAAGCCCGAAGGCGCAATTACAAAATCAGATGTACTTACAATTACAGAATTTGAATTTGGCAGATACGAAGAAATTTCATGTGAAAAGCCGTTTTTGGATTTGCAGTGGTTCTACAATCTGGAGAAAGTGAATCTATACAACTGCAGCGTGCAGAGCCTGGAAGGCGTTGAGGGGCTTACGGCACTGAAAACACTTTGGATAAGTCACAACTGCATAACGGACATTACACCGGTAACCAGGCTGACGGGGCTTGTGGATTTTTACTGTGTGGGAAACGATATTGAGGATTACACGCCTGTCAGCGAACTGGTTCACTTAGAGAGCCTTGAAATCGGAAACGCTTCTGAAACGGAAATTGACATAACGCTTGTTGCAGACCTGACGAACCTCAAAGCGCTATACGCAAGAAACTGCGGCATTTCGGACATATCTGTGTTAAGCGGCCTTACTGAGCTTGAGGAGCTTAATCTGGGAAAAAACCGGATTTCGGACATCAGCCCGTTAAAAAATATGCAAAACCTTACGGAAGTCTATTTAGATAATAACAACATTGTCGATCTTGGCCCGCTGGCAGATAAGCAAAAGCTTACACGCTTAAGTCTTCGAAATAACCAAATCAGCGATATCATGCCGCTATACGGGCTGCCCGCTTTGACATATATCGAGTTGGAAGGAAACCAGATTTCGGACAGTGCCGTTCAACAGCTTTATGAGGAAAGGCGAAACGATTTGATCACGGTAACGCGGAGGGGAAAGCTCAGGGAAGACATGCCGGAGTTCAAGTTTCAGTTAACCGCATATTATGATCTGTGGACGGAGGGTTATGCGCTGCAAACCGTTGACATTTATCAGGAAGATACACTGCTGCAGACAATTTCCATACCAGAGCTTACCATGGAAGGCCAGACACGCATTGGTAAGTCCTCACAGGACACGCTGGGATTTGAATTGGAGGACGTAAATTTCGACGGATATCAGGATATACGCCTGTTTGATACGCTAAACGGAAATTACCGGACGGAATGGATTTACCTTGTATGGAATGCAAAAGAACAGAAGTTTGAGAATGACACCCGGTTAAACCAAATCTCACTTGCTGTCTTTGATCAGGAGGAACAGCTCATTTACGGCATGGAGCGCGGCGGAGCGGCATGTCATTATTATTCAACCTACCAGTATATGGACGGAGAAATTGTGAAAATCCATTATTATGAGGAGGAAGGACTTGCTATATCCGATGAACTGATTGAACGGTACTATGACGCAGCTTCCGTAAAAACAGACGGCGCAGCCTTCGATGCGTGGTACGAACATGTTATGGAAAGAAACGCAGCAAGCGGTGAGCTGGAAACGGTTTCCGAAGAGTATGTTTTTAACCCGTATGACAGCGAAGGGAAAGAGATTGAAGACGAGGAAGAACAGCTGCGTGTAGATGTATCGTCCGAACTCGGAGTACAAATCAGCGCAGATATTTCGAGATAAAGTATTCCGTTGACTGGTCTGGCGAGGATCCAAAGGAGCATGTGACATGGCTGGCGGAATCCATTACAGTGTTTATCAATTCTATGACCGGGGACGAGGAGAACGTGGATGATGACTGCGAGGAGGGGGATGATGGAGAGTAGACAAATAAAATACATTGCACTGGCGGCAGTGTTTTTCCTGGTCATATGCCTTTGTCGGGGCTGCTGTGACGCTTTGCTTGTCGCAAGCCGGGAGGTCTGGACCTATCCGGGCAGCGGCTTTATGGCTGAATGGAATATATAGATAAGGAGATGAAAAACGGCTATGATTGAAAAATACGGATTCTTTTGGACTACGATGGAGCTGTGTGACTGGAAGAAAGAAGGTGATGATGACCAGGTACTGAAACCGGTCATTAAATACCTGTCGAAGCAGGATGATTCTGTTATTTTTGAGTTTGACGATTTTATGACAGAACTGTTATATGATCTGGATACGGAAAAGCTGGCGGAGCAATGCAGAAAAATTGACCCGCTGATGTGCGGCGATACATTTTTGTATTCCAGGTGCGTCGCTTTGATCAACGGACCGGATTACTATGAAAAAGTCAAGCGGGGGAAGGAAAAGAGTGTGTGGAGCATGGAATTTGAATCTCTGCTGTATGTTCCTCAGAAGGCGTGGGCGTTAAAGCATCGATGTTCTGCTGACGATTATCCCCATATTTCTCCACTGAGTTATGAAACCGGCAGTAATAAAGATGGCTGGAAATAAGATTCAAATCTTAAGGAGTGGTTATGTTCAGGGACGATATCGAAAGAACCATAGGCAGCTTTGCGCCAACCACACTGGAGGAATTGGAAAAGCCCTATTATTATGAACAAAAAGATTCCACATTACCGGCAGGAACGGGAGATTTATCGTTTGGCAGAGCGGGACGAAAGCATCCGTCAGGAATTTGACGCGCTGAAAAAAGAGATATGCCGGACAGTCAGGCGGGGCTGAAAGCGGAAAGCCAGGAAGCTTACCATGGATTTTACAGCGGCGCTGTCAGAAACGCCGGTAAAAGATATCTGGGACCAGTTTCCCGGGCCGCTAAAAATGCGTTGAACAGCAAGGAAATGATTTAAGGATTGTCAGTCAGCTTTTGCATATCCGTCTGGTCACGCGCTATATGGGAATAGAATGGCGCTTTCCAATCCTGTGGTTTGGAATCGCATTCGCTTTCATCCTGGTTTCTGCTGCTGTGGCGGTGTATGCTCCGGCAAAGCGGATTCGTAATATGCCGATTACTGCAACTATTAATGAATTGTAACCGCGTTGTTTTCGTGGACGTATATGGTGTCAATCAATTCCACCAAAAGCCTACGGTCAAGGCTTTTCACATTCTCATGTTTCAAGAATGTTGTCAGAAAAAGGGTGTCGTTTCCTACGCCCTTTTCTGATAGCTGAATTTCTGTTTGCAGGCTGGCGATTATGCCCTTTACCTGCTCTGCCTGCTGTTTAAACCTGGCTTTCATTCTCACATATTCAGCACGGGTCACAGTGATTACTGTGTAAAGTCTTTTGCAAAGACTGATATAGGTTCTTTTCTTGACAATAAATATCCATAATTTCTTTAGACATTTCCTGCAATAAAGAAACATTTCCGCTAAATGACAGCCGCCATAAATCTTCTGCTATTTTATCCCATTGTGCTGCAACCTCTAAGAATTTTGTTCCTAACATAGAGATATTTTTATTGTCCAGTATAGCAGAGGCTTCCATTAGAAAATCTCCATACATTTTTCTAAAGATACCGCCGCCCGTGCCACCGTCTTTACTAATTTGGAAATAGTTTGTTGTACCAGACAACTTTAACTTATCAAGGCTAAACTTTTCCCACTTTAATATTTCTGTTGAGAATTTTAAAATACCGTTTATACCTAACAGTTTAGCTGGCGAATTAAGCATAGTATCGCAAGTTTCAGCTATTGCCTGTGATAAAATCTCTCTATTAATCTGCTTGTATCCTTGAAAATCAATTAACAGATATTTGTTTTTTGCGGGAAAAGGTCTATGTGCGCTGCTGCGTGCCTGTTCCATTTCCCGATAACTAACTAAATGGTAATCCTCTGCTATTTCTCCAAAAGGTGTTCTTATTGGATAATCGTGATTATCCCTATCACTTATCCAAAACTGCTCTAACTCATTGTCATATCCAAAAAGGACAACAGCGTGACCGCCAAAATGATTATTTTTATTCAATCCCAGATATGATAAATACGGCATATCCACATATATTAAAATTGGTTTATCCTGGTCTATCATATCTTTTGACAGCTGACTGATTTTTTTATAATCAGAGCCAGACTTACATTGAATAGATATATTAAGTCGGTCTGCTAATTTTTTCTCAAATTCAAAAACTTTTGTTCTTCCATTTACCATAGGAGAAGAAGATTGGTTTAAATATAAAAAGGACAGCCCGGATGCCAGACCAAACATCATTTCTTCTGATAACGGATAACCATAGTAAGAAAAAATTTGTTTTAATGAATTGGTAATGCAGTGTTTCCCGCCTTGTGGAATAAAATTTTTTACAATATTTTGCATTTTGTAATCCTCTTTTTTATAAAATTGGTAAGGAAATAATATTTTTGTAACATAATTTTGGGGATTTCCTTTAAATACCATTCCGCAGCTTTTTTCGTAAATCTCTCTGAAAGGTGTTATCACGGCTATACCATCCCGTTCACATTCCCCTGTACTGCCTTGAAAAGGACTGGAATATATTCTCCTATTTCGCTGTACCTGCCTGTAAACCGTATTGAAGCTACTAAGGCTGCCGGAATTTCTTCTAAGGCTATTTCGTAAGTTTGACTTTCTGTTTTCGTTACATCGGGGGAAAGACAACTACTTATTTTTTTAATCAACTCTTTTTCCCTTAGTATATTTTCTCTAATATTTGCAATTTTCTCTTGCAGAATATAAGTTAAATCTGCTTCATTATTTACCATTTCAAGCACTTCTTTAATTTCCAATATTGAAAAATCCAGTGAGCGAAGAAGCCTGATAAACTGTGCTTTTTTTAAATCATTATCATCATAATACCGATACAAAGTGTTTTTGTCACGATATGACGGTTTGAGCATACCTTGTTCATCATAGTAACGAAGTGCTTTGACAGTTAGGCCGGATATTTTTGAAAACTGGCTTATCTGATACATTTACAATCTCCTTGCAAAAAAGTATAAACTATCCCATGTGGGGGAGAGTCAAGAGAATTATATCATATAATCATGTAACAATATAATGATCCTTGTGCCGTTCGTGGCACAGGGATTTTTTCTGTGGGACAAACAGAAGATAAGCCACGAAACAGAACGAATGTTCTAAAAATTGCTGTACAAATTTAACCCAATATGATATAATCGTCGAAGACTCAAAAACACTAATTAGTTTCTCGATCGATATTTTGGTGTTATTGTGTCCACGTAAGTTTTATTATGATTTTTCAATATTAAAAAATGAGTTTGGTGAACAGAATTCGTGTAAAAGCCATCTTTCGTTAAACGGAAGATGTGCTTACACGAATTTCGTACCAATAGGCGAATTTTTTAACTATGCGAATGGAACATTCGCATTGGATTATCGGAGGTGATTTTTCTTCCATGTTGTTCAAATTGCACAGTGAATACCAACCCACCGGCGACCAGCCGCAGGCCATAGAAGCCCTCGTGAAAGGCTTCAAAGAAGGCAACCAATTCCAGACTTTGCTGGGGGTTACAGGCTCCGGAAAGACCTTTACCATGGCGAATATCATCCAGCAGCTCCAGAAGCCGACTTTGGTAATAGCGCACAATAAGACTCTTGCCGGACAGCTGTACGGTGAGTTCAAAGAATTTTTCCCTGAAAATGCAGTGGAATATTTTGTGTCCTACTATGATTATTACCAGCCGGAGGCCTACGTGCCGTCCACGGACACCTATATTGCGAAGGATTCTTCCATTAACGATGAAATAGACAAGCTGCGGCTTTCTGCCACTGCCTCTCTGACGGAACGGCGTGACGTGGTGGTGATTGCCAGCGTTTCCTGTATCTATGGACTGGGAAGTCCCGAAGAATATGCGGGCATGAGTATGTCCCTGCGTCCCGGTATGACGAAGGACCGGGATGAGGTGATCCGCGGCCTTATCGAGATGCAGTATGACAGGAACGACATGGATCTGGACCGGTGCTGTTTCCGGGTTCGTGGAGATGTGGTGGAAATCTGTCCGGCGCAGGGCGGTGATTATCTGATCCGTGTAGAGTTTTTCGGGGATGAAATTGACCGGATTGCGGAGGCAGACCCGCTGACGGGACAGGTGCATGCGGTTTTGGAACACGTGATGATTTTTCCTGCGTCCCATTATGTCGTAGCGCAGGAGAAAATTCATACCGCCTGTAAAGTAATCGAGCAGGAGCTGGATGAGCGGGTTAAATTTTTTAAGAGCGAGGACAAGCTTCTGGAAGCCCAGAGAATTTCGGAGAGAACCAATTTTGATATCGAAATGCTTCGGGAAACTGGGTTTTGCACCGGGATAGAGAACTATTCCCGGCACCTGAACGGCATGGCGGAAGGGGAACCGCCCTTTACACTGCTGGACTATTTTAAGGATGATTTTCTGATTATCATAGATGAGTCGCATATGACGATTCCACAGATACGGGGCATGTTTGCGGGAGACAGATCCAGAAAAAATACGCTGGTCGATTACGGGTTCCGGCTGCCTTCCGCACTGGACAACCGGCCGCTCTGCTTTGAGGAATTTGAGGGTCATATTGACCAGATGCTTTTCGTTTCTGCAACGCCGTCCGATTATGAAGCGGCGCATGAGCTGTTCCGCACGGAACAGATTATACGGCCTACCGGTCTGCTGGACCCGGAGGTTTCCGTGCGGCCGGTGGAAGGACAGATTGACGACCTTATTTCGGAGATCAACAGGGTAGTGGCGGACAAGGGTAAAGTATTGGTGACCACGCTCACAAAGCGGATGGCGGAGGACTTGACGGCCTATATGAACGACGTAGGGATTCGGGTCAAATATCTGCACTCTGATATCGATACGCTGGAGCGGGCCGAAATCATCCGGGATATGCGTCTGGACGTCTTTGATGTGCTGGTGGGAATCAACCTTTTGCGCGAGGGACTTGATATTCCGGAAATAGAGCTGGTGGCCATTCTGGATGCGGATAAAGAAGGTTTTCTGCGATCCGCAACCTCCCTGATTCAGACCATCGGGCGGGCGGCCAGAAATGCCAAAGGGCATGTGGTCATGTATGCGGATGATATGACGGATTCCATGAACATGGCGATTACGGAGACGAACCGCCGCCGTAAGATTCAGGAAGCGTACAATGAGGAGCATGGCATTACACCTCAGACGATCCAGAAGGCGGTACGGGATCTGATCAGTATTTCGAAGACCATTGCGAAGGAAGAACAGCGGTTCGAGAAGGACCCGGAGTCCATGAGCAGGGAAGAGCTGGAAAAGCTGGTCAAGGAAGTGGAGAAGCAGATGAAAAAGGCCGCAGCGGATCTGAACTTCGAGGCGGCGGCAGAGCTGCGTGACCGGATGGTGGATTTGAAAGTCAAGCTCAGGGATTTTGACAAGTCATGAGATACGGCGGTTATGTTTTTGCATGTTATAAAAGCTGACAGGAAGTTTGGCTTTGGTGAGAAAAACGTGAGAAAAAGAGGGTAAACAGCATGTCTGATACTATTAAGATGCGTCCGCGGGAGTACATTAAGATTCGCGGCGCGAACGAACACAACTTGAAAGGAATTGATTTGAATATCCCCCGCAATGAGTTTGTGGTGCTCACGGGACTGTCGGGTTCGGGAAAATCTTCCCTTGCCTTCGACACAATTTACGCGGAGGGACAGAGACGTTACATGGAATCTCTCTCCTCCTATGCAAGACAGTTTCTGGGGCAGATGGAAAAGCCGGATGTGGAACGGATCGAGGGACTTTCTCCGGCTATCTCCATTGATCAGAAATCTACAAACAGAAATCCCCGTTCCACAGTGGGCACGGTGACGGAGATTTACGACTATTTTCGACTGCTTTATGCCCGTATCGGTATTCCCCACTGCCCAAACTGCGGTAAGGAGATCAAAAAGCAGACGGTAGACCAGATTGTGGATCAGGTGATGGCTTTGCCCGAGGGGACGAAAATCCAGCTGCTTGCGCCGGTTGTGCGGGGCAGAAAGGGTCAACACGAGAAGATCTTTGACCGGGCGCGGCGAAGCGGTTATGTGAGAGTACGGGTGGACGGCAGTCTCTACGATCTGAGCGAAGAGTCGGATGATTTCAAATTAGATAAAAATATCAAGCATAACATAGAGATTGTGGTGGACCGTCTTGTGGTCAAGGCGGGGATAGAACGCCGCCTGACGGATTCCGTGGAGAACGTTTTTGCGCTGGCGGAAGGATTGATGACGCTTGACGTAATAGACGGAGAGCCGATTCAGTTCAGCCAGAGTTTTGCCTGTCCCGACTGTGGAATCAGTATCAGTGAGATTGAGCCGAGAAGTTTTTCCTTTAACAATCCTTTTGGGGCATGTCCGGGCTGCTTCGGCCTGGGTTATAAGATGGAGTTCGACGTGGATCTGATTATACCTGATAAAAGCGTCAGTCTGGAAGACGGGGCGATTACTGTTTTGGGATGGCAGTCCAGCGGTGATAAGGGCAGTTTTACCAACGCGATTTTACAGGCCCTGGCCAACAAGTTTAAATTCAGTCTGCAAACGCCTTTTGAAGAGCTCCCTGAGGAGATACAGGATATGATCATCTACGGTACAACCAAGTCAGTGGATGTTCACTATGAGGGGCAGAGGGGCAGCGGCGTCTACCCGGTGGTTTTTGAGGGTGTGATCAAAAATGTGGAGCGGCGTTATCGGGAGACAGGCTCTGAATGGAGCAAGCAGGAGTATGAGAGCTTTATGCGCATTACTCCCTGTAAAGAATGTAAAGGTATGCGCCTGAAGAAAGAGTCTTTGGCGGTGACAGTGTGTGATAAGAATATTTTCGAAATCACATCCATGTCTGTTGCAAGGCTGCACGCTTTTATTGGCGATATGAAGCTGACGCCGCAGCAGGAGCTGATCGGCAGACGCGTGCTGAAAGAAATCCGGGCCAGGGTGGGCTTTCTGGTGGAAGTAGGTTTGGAGTATTTGTCTCTGGCGAGAGCTACAAGTTCTCTCTCCGGCGGAGAGGCACAGAGAATCCGTCTGGCGACGCAGATCGGATCGGGGCTGGTAGGAGTCTGCTATATTCTGGACGAGCCCAGTATCGGACTGCATCAGCGGGACAATGACAAGCTGATTGCGGCGCTCAAGAACCTGCGGGATATGGGCAATACGCTTCTCGTGGTGGAACATGACGAGGATACCATGCTGGCGGCAGATCATATCGTGGATATCGGGCCGGGAGCCGGAAGCAGCGGCGGTGAGGTAGTAGCCCAGGGCACGGCGGAGGAGATTATGCAGGTGGAGGAGTCTGTCACAGGGCAGTACCTGAGCGGAAGGCTGCAGATTCCGGTGCCGAAAACACGCAGAAAACCTTTGGGCTGGCTCACAGTCAAAGGTGCACAGGAGAATAACCTGAAAAAGATTGACGTAAAGTTTCCGACAGGTATCCTGACTTGCGTCACAGGCGTATCCGGCTCGGGTAAGAGCTCTCTTGTCAATGAGATTCTCTATAAGCACCTGGCAAGAGACTTGAACAGAGCGCGCTGCATCCCCGGGAAACATAAGGGGATTTTGGGGATCGACCAACTCGACAAGGTGATTAACATTGATCAGTCGCCTATCGGCAGGACGCCCCGCTCCAACCCTGCCACTTATACGGGGGTCTTTGACCAGATACGGGATCTTTTTGCCACCACGCAGGATGCGAAGGCCAGAGGCTATAAGAAGGGAAGGTTCAGCTTTAATGTGAAGGGCGGCCGGTGCGAGGCCTGCGGCGGCGATGGCATTATTAAGATAGAAATGCATTTTCTGCCGGACGTCTATGTGCCCTGCGAGGTCTGCGGCGGCAAGCGGTACAATCGGGAGACTCTGGAGGTAAAATATAAAGGAAAGAGCATTTTCGATGTGCTCGATATGACTGTGGAAGAAGCGGTTCCCTTTTTTGAGAATCTGCCCTCCATCCGCAGAAAAATAGAAACACTGAATGACGTGGGGCTTTCTTATGTGAAACTTGGGCAGCCTTCCACCACGCTCTCAGGCGGCGAGGCACAGCGCATTAAGCTGGCGACTGAACTTTCCAAGCGGAGCACAGGTAAGACCATTTATATTCTGGATGAGCCTACTACAGGTCTGCACTTTGCGGATGTGCATAAGCTGGTGGATATTCTGCACAAGCTGGCTGAAGGCGGCAACACGGTGGTGGTCATCGAGCACAATCTTGATGTGATCAAGACTGCCGATTATATCATTGACATGGGCCCGGAAGGCGGTGAGGGCGGAGGCACCGTCATTGCAGAAGGAACGCCGGAGAAGATCACTCAAAACAGCAAATCCTACACTGGCGTATATATTAAGAAAATGCTTGAGAAAGCGGCGGAGCATAAATAATTAAAATTAACAAAGAAAAGCGCAGAACTATGGAAAGATCCGGTTCTACGCTTTTTACCTTGATGGAGATCATTTCGGTGTCGTACTGCAACAATCACATTATTACAGCATCCGATATCTTGCCAGAGACGCCAGAATTTCCTGCCGTCTCACATAAGCCGCAGGGCCTGTCCCATAGTTTTTCGGAGTCAGGGAGAGGATGCCCTCTTTTTCCAGCTTGTCGGAGACTTCCTTTGCAAGCTGGGGAACGGTCTTTTTCCCGTCAGCCAGCCGTTCTAAAGTATACTGCATGATGTATGCAAGAGCGGCGGTCTGGCTTTCGCCAACGATCTGCTCCAGATATCTCAGATCGATTTCGTTTTTATCCAGACTGATCGTATCCCAGCCGTGAGTCCGCGCTTTTTCAATCTGTTTTTTGCGTACGGCCTTTTTCAGCCAGTCGGTCTTTGCGGCCTTTTCTTCAATCAATTCAATAGTAAGTTCCTTAGCCCGTTCGGTCACATCTTTTGTCTCGTAGCAGTCCATCTGTAACACCGTGTCGGCTACCGACAGATAATCGCCGGAGCTTCCCGCGACCAATATCGTAGAAATGCCAAGATCCTGATAAAGGCTTCTGATCTTTCGGATAAAAGGTGTGATAGGCTCCTTCTCGTCGGAGACGAGCCTGGCCATACGGGTATCGCGTACCATAAAGTTAGTAGCGGAGGTGTCCTCGTCAATGAGAAGCACGGTACTCCCTGCGGCAAGGGCCTCCACTGTATTGGCGGCCTGCGAAGTGCTTCCGCTGGCGTTTTCGGTCTGAAAACGGGTTGTGTCTGATTTCATCGGCAGATTATTGATAAACATGGAAATATCTGTTTCATGAATACAGCGGTTCTCCTCGGCGCGCAGCTTAAAAGCGCTCTCGTCGGTGATGACGAGCTCTCTGCCGTCTCCGGCAATATGATTGTACACGCCCCGCTCCAATGCTTTCAAAAGGGTGGACTTTCCGTGAAAACCACCGCCTGCGATCACGGTTATGCCGCGGCGGATTCCCATGCCCCGCACTTCACCGCGGTGGGGGAGATTTAAAGTAATTGCAAGGGAATCGGGGCTTTTGAAAACCACAGCTTCTCTCAGGGGTCTCTGGGACACGCCGCTTTCTCTGGGCAGGATGGAACCATCCGCGACGAACGCCGCAAGGTTATGCTCAGAGAGGGCTTCCCGGATAAACTGCTGGTCGTCGGCCAGAGCGGTCACTTTGTCGAGATCTTCTTTCATACGGGGCTGTATACGGAAACATTTCTGCGCCAGATCGGGGAGCTGGCGGAAGAGGATCTGGGAGAGTTCTCCCGCGGCGATAGTGCGCCCGAAGGCGGGAAAACCAACTTCGATCCGCGCTTCAATGACGTCCTTTCCGATATGCATGGCCGTGGTTTCCAGAATTTCCTGCCCGACCCGGCAGGCGGTCACCAATCCGCTTTTTCCGGAACCCTTTGCGGCTCTGCCGTCTCCGCTTCGCAGGGCCCGGTGCAGACAGCGGAGCAGATAGTCCTCCGTTGCAATTCTGCGATGCCTGTTTTCAAAATAAGTCGTGGGGATGTTTCCCTGATTCCGGTATACGATTCTTACCCTTGAAGGGGTGGCGAAGGGATCGCCCTGCACATGGTCGATACAGAGGCGGTATGTCCCGAAATCGTACTCGCCCTCTAAGACCTTGTAGGCTTTGTAGCCCTTGTGGTCGATCTCTCTCAGCTTTGCCTGTAGTTCTGCCTGTGTTCTCATGATGCGTCCTCCTTGTGTCGCTGAAACGGAAGGATTGAAGTAAAGATCTTCTCAAAGAAGCATGGCTTCTTAAAAATCCTCTCATACTATAATGCGTCATACATAAAACGTAAGACGCGTATCTACAGAACTGATCATACTGTTTGTAAGACTGTTTTGCAAGTGACTAATGCACATTTTTTTAAGATTGGAAATGAGGATAATTATTTTTGCGCATATACCTGTAACCTGCGGAATGTTTCAAAACAAGTACCATCCGGTTGTTGTGTTCTTTCCAACATTTCTTTAATTACTTCTTTGCGGAATGTGTTTTTATATAGATCGGGGATACATTCCATAAAAGGTACAATACATGGCTGGTCTATCCATTTTGTCATTTCGTCGGAAGTTGTATGAGAATGTAAAACGGGCATTTCATATACTTTTAGAAATGGAAGACAGACTCAGATTTCATCAGAGTACAGGTTATTTGCGAATAGCTGCCAGCAATGTGCTGTGCAAGCATTTCCTTATGCCTTATCTCAAAGAGTTTACAAGTGTGTATCCTGATACGGATATATCTATTAGCTGTACATCATCATCAGCTGCCTGCTCAATGGTTGAACAGTGTAATATAGACTTAGCTCTTGCTGCAAAACCAGAAAATTTAGGGACAGCAATATATCATCCTTTAGGAATAATTGAATACATATTTGTTTGTGCTCCCACATATCGGGATAAATTAAATTGCAATAATGACAGGATATTTGAACATGGCAAAATTATATTGCTTGATAAAGATAATGTTTCCCGTAGACATTTGAACAGCTATTATGCTAAAAATAAAATTACTCCCTTGCATATTCTTGAAGTAAACGAAATGGATCTGCTTATTGAATTTGCCAAGATGGGGATAGGTATAGCGTGCGTTGTAAAAAAATTTGTTGAACATGAACTGAGTGCAGGTTCACTTTTAGAAATAGAATTATCCAACCCAATATCTCCAAGGGAAATTGGGTTTGTATATAATCAAATTCAACCAATGAATGAAAATATATTGAAATTTATTAAAATTGAATCAGATTTGGCATAGCACCACTGTCCAAAGAGAGGTCCAATAAGATAAAAAAGAATAAAAAC
>CAMQTN010000008.1 GCA_947037115.1 uncultured Lachnospiraceae bacterium | reverse complement strand
GGTATAAGAGACAGGGTCTACACTGTGACGCTGAATCCCTCGCTTGACTATACGGTATCGGTGGACAATTTCCGGCTGGGATATACCAACCGCACAGCGTCGGAATTTCTGACTGTGGGAGGTAAGGGGATCAATGTTTCCACAGTCCTGAAAAATCTGGGCATTGAAAATACTGCCCTTGGATTTGTGGCGGGTTTCACCGGGCAGGAGGCGGTGAGACAGCTTGCAGAACGGGGGATCGGGAGCGGCCTGATTGCACTGGAAGAAGGTCTGACCAGAATCAATGTCAAACTCCAGTCGGTGGAAGGGACGGAGATTAACGGACAGGGGCCGGATATTCCAGAGGAGAAGTTTGCACAGCTTTCGGAGCGGCTTTCGGAACTTACGGCGGGCGATGTGCTGTTTTTGTCCGGGAGCATTCCTGCTTCCCTGCCGGGTGATACCTATCTGCATATGATGGAACGGCTCGCGGCGGGGGTTATGACGGTGGTAGACGCATCGGGAGAGCAGCTCACGAAGGTGCTGCCCCTGCGCCCGTTTTTAATTAAGCCAAACCATCATGAGATTGGGGAGATCTTTGGCGTGACGCTCACGGACAGAGCTTCCGTGATTCCCTATGCAGAAAAACTGCAAAAGATGGGAGCGAGAAATGTGCTGGTATCTCTGGCGGGAGAGGGCGCGGCGCTTCTTGCGGAGGACGGCAGTATATATGAGTCGGCGGCCCCGGAAGGAAGGCTTATAAACGGCGTCGGCGCGGGGGATTCCATGGCGGCGGGCTTCATGGCCGGATGGCTGGAAAAGGCGGACTATGGATACGCCTTTTATATGGGAATGGCGGCCGGAAGCGCCACCGCTTTCTCGGAGGGACTTGCGGCGGGGGAGGAAATCGCCGCTCTCTTTCAAAGAATTGTGCCTTGACGTTGACGGGGCTGATGACTGTTTCAGCCCCCAAAATTACAAAGCTATTTTATAAATATCTGCTGTTTCATTTTCAAAAGAAAAGCTCCACTCATACAAACCGCCATTTTTGGTGCATAATCTTTGTTTCTTTCAGAAGGGCGTATGCTATATCCACAATTTCCCAAATCTTTCAAAAATTCATTTAATAGGAAACCTCCTTGTCCATGAATGATGGAAACGGATGTTACATAAATTTTCCCGTTTGTGACAAAAACAGCCGGAGGATTTTATTTTAGCCGATATATTTAAATAGCAGTGTCAGAAGAAGTATGGATAAAGCAGGCGGCAGGCTTCTGGGTGAGGACAAAAATGTTGTGGATAGCGGTGTGTGACGACGAGGTCATGGAGTGTAACAAAGTAGCGAAAAAAATCAGAGAAATTTTAGCGGAAATGAAAGTGCCCTGTACGATCAGGCAGTTTTACAGCGGGCGGGAGCTGTTACAGTCATCGGAATCATTCGACATGATTTTTCTGGATATCATCATGGATAACATGGACGGCATGAGGACAGCGCAGCTTGTCAGGGAAAGGTCTTTTGACAAAATACTTGTTTTTATTTCTTCCAGCCGTGAATATGTGTTTGACGCGTATGAAGTGGAAGCTTTTCAATATCTGTTGAAACCGGTTGATGAAAAGAAGCTGAGGAGGCTATTGCAGAGAGCTGTCTGTAAAACGGAAAGCCAGTCGCAGGAATTTATCATAATCAGCAGGGAAAGGCAGAAAAAGAAACTGTTTCTGGATGATATTTATTATTTTGAGATCAGGGGACGCATGATCGACGTCCACGGAACGGGCGGTGTTTTCAGTTATTATGAGCAGATTGGTGTTTTGGAAAAAGACTTGCAGGAAAAAGGATTTTTCCGATGCCACAAAAGTTATCTTGTCAATCTGAAACATGTGGATGTGTATCACAGGCAGGAGATTGTGCTCGATAATGGGGAGCGGATTGGGATTGCCAAAAGAAGGTACGAGGAGTTCTGCCAGGAAATACTTAAGTTTATGCGGGAAAATGGAGGGATTCTATGAGCCGTTTTACAGATTATGCGGATATATTGGCAACAATACCCTTCCATCTGGGATATTTTTGGGCGGTGGATAAATTCTGCAAAAAATACATGGAGACGTCAGGGAAAAAAGAACTGATGTTTGTCATTTTTTCTTTTTGTGGCAGTCTGCTTCTGAACGGGCTCCAGGGATGGTATGGGATTCCACGCATTCTTTATTTGATATTTGATCATCTTTTGTTTGCGGGGCTGGTGTTTGTGCTGTTTCAGGCAGAATGGGAGAAGAAGATTCTGATTTCTTTCATGTTGATGATGATTATGACACTGGTGGGGAATTTCTTTGAAGCGTTTTTCACCTGCTTTGCGTTATTTTTCCGGCATACAGTGGAAAAAAATCCGAATCTCATTTTAAACGTATGGGAATCCGGACTGATCGACTGTGCGAGTCTTTGTCTGGTTATAGTGGCGGTGCATCAGATATCAGAACGCCTTACGTCCTTCTTTTGTGGAAAGCCGGGGAAATGGTATGCCGTATTGGCGGTTCCTCTGTTCATGATTATCGCAGTGTTTGATGTGGCAAGCTGGGGAGCGGGATATGGGGTTATGGTCAGAAGCGGGGGAAATATGGGACTGTATTATGACCAGATATTCAGCCATGCGGAGTTTTTGATTTTGGCGGCATTATCCATGGCCGCGGCAGGGTTTTATGTGTTTGGAATGGAACGGATTTATCTGGAACAGAAAAAGAGCGGTCAGTATCGTGCGCAGATTGCGACTTATCATATGTTGGAGGAACAGTACAGCCGGTCGGAACGGCTGCGGCATGATCTGAAAAACCACGTCCTTGCACTGTCGGGATTGTGGGAGGAGAAAGAGTGGGAAAAGCTGGGAAGTTATCTGAAAAAGATGGAGAACAGTGCAGAGCTGGGCACCTGCGAGGAAGCGACAGGAAACCGGGTGGTGGATGTCCTTCTGTACCAGAAGAGAAAGTCGGCGGAGGAAAAACAGATAACCTGGGAGAGTAACGTGCAGATACCGAAGGCATGTGGTATCAGCGAATTTGATTTATGCGTATTGTTTGGAAATATATTGGATAATGCGGTGGAGGCCTGCGGAAAATCAGCAGGCCGGGAACGGGCAGAGAAGCCGTTTGTTCACATTCGCGCGGGAGCTGTCAAAAAATGCTTTTTGCTGGAAGCAGCAAACAGTGCGGATGGGGCAGACAGGCCGAAAAGCGGCCATGTTGAGTCGCAGAACCGGTTGGAGCATGGGATCGGTCTGCTGAATGTGAGCGATGTGGTGCACAGATACAATGGCGTCATGAACGTGGAAATGCATGACGGGATTTTTACCATTTCGGTGCTGATACCGCTGGAAGATGCCGCACATGACATTGAACGGGTTGTTTGAGACAGGAAGCTAAAAAGTGGAAAATATTTGCCGAAACAGGAAACAGATACTTATTTTCGGAAAAGGAGGAGAGAGCTATGCATACAAAGACAATGGAAGGATTGATCGGCGCGAGAACAAACATGGAGATGCTCAACACCCCGTTTCGGGTTTATAAAGAGGCGAGACGCAAGGGCGATCTGGCAATGATGGAGCGCGCCATGGGATATATGGGTGATTTCCATGAGGATGCCTACGAGTATAAGGAAGAGGCCGATGAGGGAATGAAGAAGGACGCGGAGGAAACCAGAAAGATCGCGGAAGAACAGCGTGAGGAGATGATTAAAAAACGCAGGGAAGAGCGCGAAGAACTGGAGAAGAAACTTGAGGAGGAGAGGAAAGAAAAGAACGATACGGACACCGTCGAAATCAGCGAGGATGGAAAGGTTCTCTTAAAGGAGAATACATCCGCATCAGGAACAGATGTTGACGGGGTAGATATGGAGGCGGCATCTTCCGCTAAGCCGAAAGCGGATCTGGAACCTGTTATCTATACAAGTACGGGGGAAGTGGAAGCAGCGGAGCCGGAGGTGAAGGTTTCCGTTTCCGTGTAACGGAAATGATTTTCAGAGAGCAGAGATTCGAAAGAGTCTCTGTTTTTTTAATAAAGTCCTGAATAACGGACTTTATAAATGATATTCTCTTAGCAGAACACAAGTTCGAGACGAATGGACGGGAAAGGAGCGGGAGAATATGAAAGGTTATGCAGTGGAGAGCGGCTATATGGGATATGTGAACGGGGTGTATATGTTGTTTGCCAGCGAGACAGATTACGAGGACTATATTGCAAATTAGCGGACAGGGCCGCGCCGATGGACAGATTCGGACATTTTTCTATCATAATTAAAGTAACATACCCAGATTGACAGGATTGACAAAGATAAAAATCTTGACAGTATAAGCAGGCGAACTTATAATGAGTTATCAGAAAACTATGCGTGGATTTTTCCGGATTATATCATCTTTTCGCCACACAGCTGTCAGGGCAGCTGTGTGGCTTTTATGTTTCCGTAACTTCCACACAACAGGTAAAGCGGATACAGTGATTTTTATGGATGACTTTTTATGGGAGATGAAGAAAAATGGATGAAAGATTTATGAAAGAAAAACCGGTACTGCCATTGATTGTTTCGATGTCGCTTCCGATGGCGGTATCCATGCTGGTTAATTCTCTGTATAATATTGTAGACAGCTATTTTGTTGCCAGGATCAGTGAAAATGCCATGACGGCGCTGTCTATGGTTTATCCGGTTCAAAACCTTGTCAATGCGGTGGCGATCGGTTTTGGCGTGGGAGTGAATGCGGTTATTGCATTCCATTTAGGCGCGGAGGAACGTACCAAAGCAGATATCGCAGCAACGCAGGGGATGCTTTTTGCGGTGGTTCACGGTGTTATATTAACGGCTGGGTGTATTGTTGCGATACCGTTTTTTTTGCGGATGTATACACCGTCTGCGGAGGTGATCAGTCTCGGTGTACGCTATTCTGTGATTGTATTCGCATTTGCGCCGGTTGTTAATTCCGGCATAACGTTTGAAAAGATTTTTCAGGCTGTCGGGCGCATGAATGTCACAATGATCAGCATTATGTGCGGATGTATGATAAATATTATTTTAGACCCGGTATTCATTTGGGGATTTGGGCCCGTTCCGGCAATGGGAATTGAGGGGGCTGCACTCGCTACAGGCATTGGGCAGACACTTTCTCTGGTAATCTATCTGTTGGTATATGCGCTGTCTCCAATCGGCGTCCGCTTCAGTAAAGGGTATCTGGCGCCGGACGGTGAGATGGTGAAGAGATTGTATGCGATCGGAATACCGGCCACATTGAACATGGCGCTGGCTTCTGTTTTAATATCTTCCCTGAATGCTATTTTGGCGGCATATTCGGAGGTTTCTATTTTGGTTCTTGGGATCTACTACAAATTACAGACCTTCCTTTACCTGCCAGCAAATGGAATTGTTCAGGGCATGAGGCCGATTATCGGTTACAATTACGGCGCAGGAGAACATAAGCGTGTGAAACAGATTTACGGTATCGTTTTATGCATGAGCAGCATCATCATGATCGCAGGAACCGTGATTTGTCTTCTGATTCCGGACCGGCTTATGGGATTGTTTACCCACACGGATGAGGCAATTTCCACCGGGGCGGCTGCGCTTCGCATTATCAGTGCCGGATTTCTCGCGTCTGCGGTCTCTGTGACTTCGTCGGGAGCGCTGGAGGGGCTTGGCAAGGGGACGGCGTCTCTGATTATTTCACTGTGCCGGTATGTCATCATTATTATTCCGACTGCATTTTTACTGAGCCGTTTTTTCGGTTCCGCCGGTGTCTGGAGCGCTTTTGGGATCACTGAATTAATAACCGCGGTGATTGCAGGGATTATATGGCGGCATAATGGGGAATAGATAAAAGGGAGTTGATAGAACGGGGGGAATAAAGTACAATAGGAAAGGAATGGCCGGGCCTGGTGACAGGTACGGTAACATATTTACCGAAGGACGAACATAGATATAAGATAGCGCATAAGCTGAAAACAACACGGTGCGCAGGAGAATTTATGGTCAAAAAGATAGATGGAATTTCTGTGAATTATATAGATGAAGGCGAGGGGGAAATCGTACTTCTTCTCCACGGCTGGGGTGCCAATATCACGCTGTATCAGAGCATTATCGATACCTTGAAGCAGAAAAGAAGAGTGATCGCCCCTGACATGCCGGGATTTGGGAAGACACCGGAGCCGGCTGTGCCCTGGTGTGTGGATGATTATGTGGATTTTGTCCTGAAATTTATTGCATCCTTTCACATCGAAAAACTGAGTGTGGTGGTGCATTCCTTTGGAGGCAGGGTTTTCTTTAAAATGAATGCCAGAGAAAAACTGCCCTTTACCGTAGAGCGTGCCGTGCTGATTGACAGTGCCGGGATTCTGCCGAAGAAAACGTTCCGGCAGAAAGCAAGCCTCAGATGTTATAAGCTGGGGCGGGCGTTTATGAGCACAAAGGTGATGCATTTTCTCTATCCGGATGCGGTGGAGGATATGCGTCGAAAAAGAGGTTCTTCCGATTATAACAATGCAACGCCGCTGATGCGGGCCACACTGGTGAAGGTGGTTAATGAGGATCTGGAACCGCTGATTCATCTGGTAAAGTGTCCCACTCTTCTGATCTGGGGTGATCTGGATACGGCTACGCCCATAGAGGACGCACGGCGGATGGAAGAGCTGATTGCGGATGCGGGTCTGGTGGTGTGCGAGGGGGCAGGGCACTTCTCCTATGCGGAACAGCCCGCGAAGGTGAATGGCGCGTTGCAGGCTTTTTTCGGTTGACGTGGCGGTGAGGGAATGCCGCGAAGGAATTGACGGATAAGAGACAGAGAGGAATCACGGGCAGGAATGGATATCGTAATCTTTGGCATATGGCTTGCCACCTATTTGTTGGGTGCGGTCTGGTATATCATATATCTGATGCATATGTTTCAGCAGAATTCCTATAAGCCGAGGGAGTATGGAGAGTGGGTGGCAGTGCATGCCAATGTGGGAAGACTGCTTGGCAAGTGCCTGTATGCACTGATCTCCCTTCCGCTTGTGGTGGCAGGGAATAGGGGATGCCTTATTGCGGCATGTCTTTTGAATGGGATGACTATAATGGTCAACAAACCTCATAAGGCAAAGAAACCGCTGGTATATACGCCGCGTGTAAAGAGAATGCTTGTCACCACAGGGATTTTGTACCTTCTTGTCCTGCCGGTGATTTTACTGCCGGGGGTCTGGATGAGGATGCACGGCGGGATGATTCTGACAAATCCGGGCATACTGTCGGCGCCGGAACATCCGATGTTTCGCAATACAGAACTGGCCCTGCTGCTTCTGTTCATTCTACAGCCCTTTTTGATCTTACTTGTGAATGGGCTGAACCATCCGATCGAGAAGGGGATTGATCAGCGCTATATCGATGATGCCGCACGCATTCTCCGGGAGATGCCGAATCTGAAAATTATCGGCGTCACGGGAAGTTACGGTAAGACCAGTGTGAAATATTATCTGAGCACCCTGCTTTCCACGCAGTATAATGTATTGCACACGCCGGGCAATTATAACACGACGCTGGGTGTGGTGAGGACGATCCGGGAGAGAATGAAGCCCTTTCATGAGATATTTATCTGTGAGATGGGCGCGAGGGAAGTGGGAGATATCAAGGAGATCTGCGATCTGGTGCACCCGGATTACGGTATCATTACCTCTGTCGGACCGCAGCATTTGCAGAGTTTTCATAGCATAGAAAATATTGTTGCGACCAAGTTCGAGCTGGCGGAGGCAGTGCCCCCCTCCGGAAAAGTATTTCTAAACTATGATAACGGATATATTAGAGAAAAAAAGATAGATAAGAATGTTGTCAGCTACGGCATCGCGGAGGAGAAGGCAGATTTCCGGGCCTATGATATTTCGGTTTCCCCGAGAGGCTCTCATTTCAAGATGAAGGATGAGACGGGGAAGGAATATGAGTTTCACACCAGGCTGGTGGGCAGCCATAACGTGCAGAACATTGCCGGCGCGATTGCGGTGGCGCATACGCTGGGGATTCCCATGGAGAAACTGCTTTACCCGGTGAAACAGCTGGAGAGCGTTCCCCACAGATTACAGCTTGTAAAACAGGGCGACAGAATCCTGATAGACGACGCTTACAATTCAAACAGGAACGGCTTTGAGGCTGCGCTTGATACGCTTGCCATGTTTAAGGAGCTTCGCATTCTGCTGACGCCGGGAATGGTGGAACTGGGTGAGAAACAGTATGATGAAAATAAGGCGGTGGGCGTCTATGCCGCAGACAGGTGCGATTATGCCGTGCTTGTAGGTAAAGAGCAGACGAAGCCGATTCAGGATGGGCTGTTAGAGGCCGGCTTTCCGGCGAACAGGATGATTTTGGTAGATACATTGCAGGAGGCATTTCGGATGGTAAATGCGATTCCCAATGAGAAGCAGAAGGTTATCCTGATTGAGAACGATCTGCCGGATAACTATGCGTAATCACAGTGATTGGAGCAAAAGGAAAGCGTTGCAGACACGGTTTTACAAAATGCACGGTGGAACATGGAAGGAGATAATGAAGCAGTTATGAAAATTCGAGTGGGTGTTTTTTTTGGCGGCAAGAGTGTGGAGCATGAAGTCTCCGTTATTTCCGGGCTGCAGGCATACAATGCCTTTGATAAGGAGAAATATGAGCTGGTACCGATTTATATTACAAAGGAGAACGAGCTGTACACGGGCGAGCTGATTGCCGATATTGCCAACTACAGAAATATTCCCGAGCTGTTAAAAAAGAGTACGCGCGTATTCCTGATGAGTGAACAGAACGGCGTAAAGCTGATCCAATACCCTGAAAAAAAATTCGGAAATTCCGAGGTGGCGCAGATTGACGTGGCTTTTCCTGTGGTGCACGGCGCCAATGTGGAGGACGGCTCCCTGCAGGGATTTTTGCGCCACTACAACATCCCCTTCGCTGGCTGCGATGTGATGGCATCGGCTGTGACCATGGATAAGTATGTGATGAAGACGGTGCTTAAGGATAATGGCATTCCGGTTCTTGACTGCGTAACTTTACATGGGAAAGAGTACGAGAGCGGCGAGGAGGCGGCTTATACAAAGGTGGAGGGGAAAATTGCTTACCCTGTCATTGTAAAGCCTGTCAATCTGGGTTCCAGCGTGGGCATCAAGGTGGCGAAAGACCGGGAGGAGTTAAGGGAAGCACTGGAATATGCCTTTACTTTTGGCCCGAAGGTACTGGTGGAGCGGGCGATTATGAATCTGCGGGAGATTAACTGTGCAGTTCTGGGAGACTATGAACAAGCGCAGGCTTCCGAGTGTGAAGCGCCGATTTCCAGCGATGAGATTTTGAGCTATGAGGATAAATATGTGGCGGGTGGGAAAGGCGGTTCCGAAGGCATGAGAACCGCGAAGAGAGAGCTGCCGGCGAACCTGACAGCCGAAAAGCGGGAGGAGATCCGCCAGATGGCGGTTAAGACTTTTCAGGCGCTTGGCTGTAACGGCGTATCCAGAATTGATTTTATGATTGACAAGGATACAGATCAGGTGTATGTTAATGAGATCAATCCCATTCCGGGGTCTCTTGCGTTCTATCTCTGGGAGTTTCTGGGGAAACCTTATGCAGAGCTTCTGGACGATATGGTCAAACTGGCGCTCAAGAGGGAGCGGGAGGAGCAGAGTATGCTTACCTCCTTCGACAGCAATATTTTACAGAATGCGAATTTGTCCGGCGCGAAAGGTGTGAAAAAATAGGGAAGCCAAAATATTTTCAGGGATAGTCGTTACAGGCAGACATTCATGTAAGACAGTACGGTTTGAAGCAAAAGAACTGTACTGTTTTTTTGTTGCGGTGATATATGTACGCAAAGGCTGATTGGAATATGTCATTGACAAGGAAGACTTTTACAAGTATAATTAAACCGTGAGTTTAATTAGAGAAGATAAAAACAAAGACCCGTGATACAGTATCGTGTAGACGATAGAAGGGCTGTTGACGGCATGATTTTTCACAACCTGCCCGGGCTCTGGAAAGGAATGGTGAAAACCATGGTAGGTGTTTATTTCAGCGGAACAGGAAATACAAAGCACTGTACGGAAAAACTGGTGCATCTGTTGGACGAAACAGCACAGGCTTTACCGATTGAGGGGGAAGAAGCCGTGGAGGCATTGTCACGGCAGGATTTTATTATTTTGGCATATCCGGTGCAATATTCCAATGTGCCTGTTATTGTGAGGGATTTTATCAAAAGCCATGGGGCGCTTTGGAAAAACAAGAAGGTGTTTTGTGTTGCGACTATGGCGTTGTTCAGCGGAGACGGTGCGGGCTGTTCGGCACGCCTGTTAAAAAAATACGGCGCAGAAGTCGTTGGCGGCTTACATGTCCTCATGCCGGATTCGATCTGCGATGTGAAGCTGTTGAAAAGGTCTGTTGAAAAAAACCGGAGGGTGATCAGGGCGGCAGACAGAAAAATTGAAAAATGTGCGGAGGAAATCAGACAGGGACACTATCCGAGGAACGGACTGCATTTCTGTGACAGGATAGCGGGTCTGATCGGTCAGCGTCTTTGGTTTTACCAAAAGACAAAGAAATATTCTGATCAGTTGAAGATCAGCGATGCCTGTATGGGATGCGGGCAGTGCGCCCGCTTATGTCCTATGGGGAATCTTACCTTGAAGGACAGCAGGGCGTCTGCGGGGAGCCGCTGTACCATGTGCTATCGCTGTATCAGTGCATGCCCGGCACAAGCCATTACGCTTTTGGGGGACAGAGTTGTGGAACAGTGCCCGTATGACAGATATGTGAGCGGGGAAGATATCTGTCAGGGAATAGCCGCCGGCGTTTTGCAGATGTCTGATCAGTCGATTTATTGTGGAGGAGACAGATGGGAAGAAGAAAGAAGGAGCCCAGAAGCGTACACCGGGAAAAGATAGCTTCTGCCGCGTCTATGCTGTTTATGGAAAAAGGAATTGTGTCAACTTCCATGGACGATATCGCGAAAGCAGCCGGATACAGCAAGGCGACATTGTATGTGTATTTTGAGAACAAGGAGGAGATTATCGGCCTTCTGGTGCTGGAAAGCATGAAAAAACTGCATGGTTACATGGTTTCCGCGCTGGAACAGCAGGCAGCCACAAAAATGAGATACGACTGCATCTGCCGGGGGCTGGTGCGGTATCAGGAGGAATTTCCTTTCTATTTCAAGATGGTGCTGGATAACATCAATATAGATTTTGAAAATCAGGACTATCTGCCGGAAGAAAAGGAGACTTATCGGATTGGGGAAGAGATAAATGAAAAGATGAAAGAATTTTTAACGTTTGGCATTGAGAAGGGGGATTTGCGCGAGGATCTGGAGATCATGCCCACAATATTCCACTTTTGGGGTATGCTGTCTGGTATCATCCAGCTGGCTGCAAACAAAGAGGAATACATTATAAGTACCATGGGATTATCAAAAAAGCAGTTTCTGGAGTACGGATTTTCCATGCTGTATTGTTCGATTGCGGCGAAGGAGAGGTGATTGTGAGTGAAAAAGTGTGCCGCTTGTTTCAGGAAGTTATCCCGCAAAAAAGGCCTTCTATTTATAACGCTGCTGCTTTTCCTTATCGGTTTGACTGTTACGGCGGTATATCTGGAAAGTGTGGATGATTATCAAAATGCCGTTAAAGAAACGATCATAAGGGGGATAGATATTTCCGAAATTCCAGATGGGATTTACGTCGGGGAATATGATGTGAATTTTATCTATGCTAAGGTGGAAGTGACGGTTCGGAATGGAGGCATTACGGATATCGCTATATTGGAGCATAAAAACGGGCGCGGGAAATCCGCAGAAATCATTGCAGACAGGATCGTGGAGGAACAAAGAACAGATGTCGACGCTGTGTCAGGCGCGACCAATTCAAGCGTGGTCATAAAAAAAGCAGTGGAAAACGCATTGGATGGAAACAGAAAATCAGAAAAGGAAAAGGACGAAAACTTTTCACGTTTCCGTCCTTTTCGTAACCCCCAAAAAGATATTGGCTGATAACAATTACGCCACAGCGTATATGGACAATCCAACGAAGATCAGGATCGTCACCAGTGTCCCCATGGACAGTGTGGTTGAAATATAGATGCCTTCCGACTCCACATCGGCGTACAGTGGTATGATGAACGGCGCCGGCAGGGAGAACAGCAGGATCATGGCCATGAACAGCTGCTTGTCGAAAGGGATGATCTGAAATACGATCAGGGCTGCGGCACACAGGAGCACGCCCATTACCACCGTCCTGAACACAATGGTCTTCAGAACAGGGCCGATCAAGTCCTTCCGCATGGAAAGCTCATAACCCACGATAATCAAAATCATACCCGATGTGGGAAGCGTGATCATCTCGATTGTCTCAGAGAAGATGGCGCCCACAGGGGAGGTGGTGATCAGATTCCCAAGGCCCGTGATCCCCACGATAATGCCCAGAACGACGCCCCGGAAGGCGGGGTTTTTGCTCATTTCCTTTAACATGGCTCCGAGCGATGGCTTCTGTCCCGTCGCATTTTTTAATAGTGTCAGGTACACCGTATATACGAACAGAACCTGCCCCAGATCAACGGTAGCCATATAGGAAAGCTGATCTGATCCGGCTAGCAGCCCATACAGGGCGTAGCCCAGCATGCCGACCTCAAAACCGGAGAGCAGGTAGGGCATAAGCTTGGAATCAGGTATAAAGCGGTTTAACAGGAAACCGCACCCCAGAGCCAGCGAACAGCTGATAAATACCACGCTGAACATGAGCAGGCTGTCCAGGGAATAGGATGTAGCATAAAATGCTTTGAACAGTACCACCGGCAGGGTGATGTTTGAGATCACACTCTTGATCCCGTTCAGGCCATCCTTGGTGAGGATGCCGGACACACGGCAGAAATAGCCGATCAGGATCATGATGACGACCGGAAGCACCATTTCCAGAACCGATAATGTCTGCGTCATATGTTTAATCTACCTCCACTTTGTCCACTTCCTGATAGGGAGCCAGTGTGGAAACCATTTTCACGGGGCCGTTTGAGCGGTTAATTACATAGTGCACCTCTTTCGGCTCGATGTGAATCAGCTGTCCGGCTTTCAGGGTGTGGCACACGCCGTCCACTTCGATATCCACCTCGCCCTCCAGAATGAAGAAATTCTCTTCCATGATATTGTGATAGTGTGCCTTGAAATCCTGCCCTGCCTGGAACTGTACCAGAGCAAAATTGGACCGGGGCCCTTTCATCAGATATTTGGGACCGCTGTCTCCGAAACGGTATTCTTTTTCGTTTTCGTCAATAATGAACATTTGTCTATCCTCCTTGTGATGTAGATGTTTTCATACTTTGCTGATGCCCCGCCGCCGGCAGGGTGTTTAACCTGGCGAAAACTGCGCGCCGTTTAAACGCCGGGTGCGGACCACATATTTTTGGTGAGCCCTTCATTTGCAAGCGCAAGCTGTGCGGCGTAAACTTTTCGCCATTTATCGTAAAGATCCTGATATACCTTCGCATTTTCTTCGTTCGGGTAATAGGTCTTTTCGATCTTTACTACCTTCTTCATCGTCTCCTCGATGTCAGTGTAAATGCCCACACCTTTGCCGGCCAGAATAGCGGCGCCGAGAGCGGTTGCCTCCTTTACCTGGGGCACGTGTACAGGGATGTTCAATACATCCGATACAATCTGGCACCAGAGAGGGCTCTTGGACGCGCCGGAGGCAAAGATGATTTCTTTGGGGGATTCCCCGGTAACGGACGCCACTAGTTCTATATTTCCTTTCGTGGCCATAGCGGAGTTCTCCATGATGGCGCGATAGAAGGTATAGCGGTTAAATTTATCGGGATCCAGCGCGAAGTTGGTAAAGGTGGGCGCTGCGTGCTTCCAACAGATATAGTTCATCACATCGGAGAAAGTGCAGTACATCCCATAACATCCTGCGGGAATTTTAGCGGCTTCCTCATTCATCAGGTCGTAGGTGTCACGGCCTGTTTCCTGGGCAAGCTGTTTTTCTCTCTGGCAGAAAGCGTCCCGGTACCATCGCATGACAAGACCCGGATAGAAAGCAAGAGCCTCGTACTGCCACAGATCCGGGAGGGCGTGACAGTTCACACGTACCCGGCAGTCATCGTCGGTTTTCGGCACATTTGTATTGTACTCAAACTGCCAGAAGCTGCCGCCGAAAACAGCGCCCTGAGAGGAGGATACCAGTCCCACGCCGATACACCCAAGCTGTGCATCGCCGCCGCCTGCCACCACGGGAGTGCCTTCCGCGAGGCCGGTAATCTCCGCGGCTTCTTTTGTCACGTTGGCGACAACAGTACCGCTCTCGTAAACTTTCGGGAAAATGTCCGATTTCAATCCGCATTTCTCCATGATGGTGCGGTCCCAGTCTCTTGTGGAGAGATCAAAGATACCGGTGGTAGAGCCGTTGCTGGGCTCGATGGACATAACGCCGGTCAGTTTCAGGATCAGCCAGTCGTTGAACATACCCACATATGCAGTTTTTTCATAGATATCGGGCATCTTGTTTTTTACCCAGAGAATCCGGGGAAGGGCGCCCAGCGCATAGGTCTGGCCGGAAACTTTGTAAATTTCCCGTTCCAGATCGGGGGATTTGCGGATCAGTTCCACAACCTCGTCGTCGGAGCGGGCGTCCACGTTGGCACATGCCCATATTTCATTGTAATCCTTGTCGTAGAGAACGATACCCTCACGCATGCAGGTGGTGGAGATCGCAGCGATTTCTGAGGGGGCAATGCCTGTCTCTTTCAGGACGTCCCGGATACAGCCGCAGGTCAGATCCCAGTTATGTGTCCAGTCGAAGTCCATGGAGCCGGGGAACCGGGGATCTTCCTTGTGTTCCCACTCCTGCTGGGATACGCCCAGCTGGTTTCCCTCCAGGTCGAAAAGTACGGCACGGACACTTCCGGTGCCTGCATCAAGAGCCATTAAATACTTTCCCATTTTGATACCTCCTGTCATAATATGATGTTATTTATTCTATAAATAAAATAAGTAAAAATAGTCGCCTCAAATCCGGCACAGCAAAGCTGCGGTCTCTTCGTCCGTGATCAGGATGTCAACATATCCGCCTGTCAGGGCCGCATGGATGGCCGGAAGCTTGTGTTTTCCGGCGGCCACGCCGATGACGTTGTCCAGCTCTTTCAGCGTGCTCAGATGAACGCTGACCAGACGGGAATCCACTTCTGTGTCTACCAGGTTTCCGTCCTTATCTATGAAATGGCAGATCACATCGCCCACAGCTCCCTTCATGGCAAGCAGACGGAAGTCGCTGGGATTTAAAATGGAAGATTTTACGATTGTGGCGGAGTCATCCATACCTCCGATGCCGACTATGGTCATGCTCGCCAGACGAATCATGTCGGTGACTTCCTGCACGGAACTCTCCTTTTTGATCGCGTCGGCCATTTGCGCCGAGGACATAATGATCGGGGAGGGGATCAGGTACAGCTTTGCATTGAAAATGTTGCTCTCCGATTTAGGCAGATAATATCCGACGCCGCCGGTCAGGGAAACGAAGGAAACCGCCGTTTCCAGATTCTTCGCAAGATACTCGATGGTCTTGGAGGTGGTATCGCCGTATCCGAAATTTATGTAGGAATTTTCTCTCACATGGTCGGCTATATAAATGGAAGCCGCCCTGGCAATGGTATCGTTTGTGCCGGTCTCGTTCGGATTGGTGGGCACAGTGTAACAGTCGCGCAGATGGTACTTCTCCATCAGCTTTGTCTCCAGATCCCGTCTGAAATCCAGGGAGGAGGAGATGCGAAACTGTACGACACCGGTCTGCCGTGCTTTTTCCAGAAGCTTGATTACCCGCATACGGGTAATGTTAAGCCGGTCGGCAATCGCCTGCTGGGTCATGTTTTCCATATAATAGTACCAGGCGATTTTTATCATGAGGTTTTTTTCATAATCGGTCGTCGCATCGAACATCTAGTCACCTCGTCGTTGGCACAAAAGTTTAATAATGAATCAAATGTATCTTGAGAACAGTATATCAACCGGGAAATCAAAAGTCAATGTGATAATGATATAAATTGCAAAAAATGTTTTCGGTATTGACAAATAACGTCAACTCGCTTATGATATTTCTACAGAACAAAATTTTGATGTTCACACAAATGTCTCTTTTACAGGTGGGGGAAACTCTATGGAAAAAACACAAACGTTATTGTCCGTTCAGAACATAGAGAAATCGTTTGGCTTAAACCGTGTTTTGAAAGGAATTAATCTGGAACTGAGCGCCGGGGAGGTTCTTTCCCTGATAGGAGGAAACGGCGCCGGCAAGAGCACGTTGATGAAAATTATTATGGGAATTTACCAGCCGGACGGAGGGCAGATACGGATCAAGGATCAGGAAGTCAACCTGAGCAGGCCGTCCGTTGCGCTGACGCACGGCATTTATATGGTTCCTCAGGAGCCGATGCTGTTTCCCAACATGACGGTGGAAGAGAACATTGTCATGGGCTTTGACGAGAAGCAGGCGGAGCTGCATAAGCGGTTGCTGGAAGTGATTGCCGAGGTTGGCTGGGAACTTGATTTGAACCGCAAGGCCGGGAGTCTTTCCATTGCGGAGCAGCAGCTGGTTGAGATTTTGAGAGGGCTCCTTAGAAACGCAGAGATATTGATTTTGGATGAGCCTACCAGCGCGCTGACTTTTGACGAGGTGCAGAGTCTGTTTAAATGTGTGAATGATCTGCGCGCCAAGGGAATCGGAATCATCTATATTACACATCGTCTGACGGAGGTTTTTGAGATCTCTACCAGTGTGGCCATCATGCGTGACGGTGTGATTACCCTGAGCGGCGGGGTCGGTGAATTTACGAAGGAGGCTCTGGTAAAAGGACTTCTGCCTCCCAACAGAGAGGAAAAGTCTGAGGAGGGCGGCAAGGCGGAGGAAAGCGAACACAGGATTGATTATTCGAAGCCTCCGGTGCTGGAACTGCAGAATTTCAGTGGTTACGGCTTCAATGATATTTCCCTGAAACTGTATCCGGGAGAGATTCTGGGTGTGGCCGGCGTTGTGGGAGCCGGACGTACAGAGCTTGCGACGACGATCTTCGGGCGTGATAAGGTGCTCGGGGGCAGGGTGCTTCTGGACGGTAAGGATATTACGGGACTTTCCACAAAGAAGGTGGTGGAGGCCGGACTTAACTATGTGCCGGAGGACAGACATCTTCACGGGCTGTTTAAAATCGCTGATGTGGCGGTGAATACGACTTCCGCTTTCCTGCCGGATAAATCCATGGGCAGGTTTATATTAAATAGAAAAAAGGAACGTGAGGTCACACAGAAATACATAGACGATTTCAGGATCAAGGTGACGGGACAGTCCCAGCTTACGGGAAGCCTGTCCGGCGGAAACCAGCAGAAGATTGTGATTGGCAGAAGCCTTTCCACGTCGCCCAAGGTGGTTATTCTCGACGAGCCGACAAGAGGAATTGATGCGGGCGCCCGCGGCGATGTGTACGCCATCATTCACCAGTTGAGAAAACAGGGTGTGTCCGTTCTTCTGATATCCTCTGACATGGAAGAGATCGTGGAGTTGTCCGACAGAGCCGTATCCGTATATCAGGGACGCATCAATGCGGAATTCTCCAGGGAGGAGATCAATCAGGATAATCTTATGGCGGCGACCTTTGACGTCAAACAAGAGAAAGAGGTGAGTGCATGAATACCATAAAGAAGCTCACAAAAGCGCGTGAGGCGAGCAGCCTGTTGTTTCTGATTGCGCTGTTTGCCATAGTCGGATGTATCAACAGCGACTTTCTGGCGCCATCCAGTATCATGGCCTGCTTTAATGACAGCGTGGTATTTACCCTTTTGGCGGTAGGAATGGCATTTGCCATATTTATCGGTGAAATTGATGTATCTATCGGTTCCAATCTTGGATTTTCGGCAGCGGTGGTAGGATCGATGCTGCGGGACGGACACAGCCCGGTTCTGGCTTTTGCGACAGGCATACTGATCGGTGTGCTGGTGGGTCTGTTTAACGGCTGGGGTGTTGCAGTGTTAAAGATTCCGTCCCTGATTTTCACGCTGGGAACAAACGGCATCCTGCGGGGCATGATTTTCCTGTATACGGGCGGCGCCTGGGTTGAAAATCTGCCGCCGGCGTTTACGGCTTATTCGTCCAAGCCTCTTGTGAGCAACCTGACTGTGTACTATGCGGTGGTGATCGCAGCGGTTATTGTGATACATATTCTTTTGACAAAGACGAAAAAAGGAAAATATTTCATAGCGGTGGGAGACAATGAAGGCGGTGCGACGCTGGTCGGGATTCCTGCCATGCAGACAAAGGTTCTGGCATACGTGTTCTGCGGCATTTTTGCATCCATAGCGGGTATCATTTACGCGTCCCGTATCGGGTTTATCACAGTGCTTGCAGGAAACGGTTATGAGATGAAGGCAGTGGCGGCCTGTGTAATCGGCGGCATCAGCCTGACGGGTGGTCTGGGAAGCGTGGTCGGCGCAGCCATCGGTGCGATTATCATGTCCAGTGTCAGCCGTATTCTGGTGTTCATGGGATTTTCTTCCGATTACGATAATACGATTACGGGTCTCATGCTGATCACCATAGTTGTGTTGGATGCGTTGTTACAGAGACATTCGGCTGAGAGGATCAGGCGGGAGCGTCTGACGAACAGGGCGGCGAATACGGTACAAAAGGAAGGAGAGCAGGCATGAAAAAGAGTATAAAATCCTTCTTTAACTGGGATATGTTTCTTCTCTGCGTATTGATTCTGGAGTTTATTATCTTTGGCATGAAGAATTCCAAATTCCTGATGCCGAGAGTGCTTCTGGCAAGTGTAAACGATTTTATTGCGATTTGTATTATCTCCCTGTTCGTGACCTTTGTCATGATCACAGGTGGTATAGATATTCAGGCGGCCTCCATTGTGGGCCTCACATCCATCATTATCGGTGTGGCATGGCAGGACGGCGGCATGAACGTCTGGGTGGCAGCGCTTCTGGCGGTTGTGGCGGCAGCCCTCTGCGGTGCGCTTTCCGGATTCTTTATCGCCTACTGTAATGTGCAGGCGATGGTTATTACGCTGGGCGGCAGTTTCCTGTATGCGGGCTTCGCGCTGCTGGTATCCAATCTTTCCGCCACAGAGGCCTACAAGGGAATCAGCGGTTTCCCGGACAGTTTTAAGGTGATATCCAAGTTTAAGCTTTTCGGGGTGATCCCCAGCCAGTTGATCCTCTTTGCGGTGTTGACTGTGATCGCCTATCTGCTTTTACATAAGTCGAAATACGGGCGCAGCGTGTTTCTTGTGGGAATCAACCAGAAGGCGGCTGAGTATTCCGGAATTAACACGAGACTGGTGATTATGAGCACCTATATTTTATCGGCAGTCAGTGCGGCGATTGCGGGCATCATGCTCACCTCTTATCTGGGAACGTCAAAGAGTGATCTGGGATCCAACCTGACGCTCAATATTATCACCACGGTAGTGCTGGGAGGAACACTCAGCACAGGCGGAAAGGGCAGCGTGATCGGTACGGCGCTTGCCTCTCTGGTAATCGGCATTCTCCGCTTTGGCCTGCCCCTTTGCTTTAAGGTGAACACACAGTATCTGGATGTGCCGGTAGGGCTTTTGCTGATCGTGGTTGTTGTGGGGCGCGCAATTGCTTCGTCACCGAAAACGGCAGTATTTTTTAAGAGATTCCAGAAAAACAGTTAAGAATATAAGAATCATGGAATAATGAAAGTAGATGTGAGGTAGTTATTCAGAGCGTATTGCAAAGTGCGATCCGCTTTTGGATATAATAAAAAGGAGGAAAAAGATATGAAAATGAAAAAGGTTATGTCACTTGCGCTGGCAATGTCCATGGTATTCACCATGACAGCGTGCGGCGGAAACGGAGCGGCAGAGGCTCCTGCACAGGAAGCGCCTGCAGCAGAGGCGGAGACAGAGGCTCCCGCAGCAGAGGAAGCGCCCGCGGCAGAGGAGGCTCCAGCAGAGGAGGCAGAGGCGCCTGCAGCAGGCGGCGATGTGGCCGGCAAGACGGTCGTATTTATTCCCAAGGTTACAGGTAATGCATTCTTCGAGGCTGCTAACGACGGCGCACAGAAGTATGCGGCTGATTGGGGATTCACGGTAGATTATCAGGGCAGCGCTACAGCAAGTGCAGCGGATCAGGTACAGGTAATCAATAATGCGGTAGCAAGCGGCGCTGATGCGATCTGTATTTCAACTGTAGATGCAGCAGGCGTGAGAGATGCTCTTCTGGCAGCAAAGGACGCAGGCCTTGCAGTCTGCACATGGGACTCCGACGCTGAGTCAGATGCCCGTTCCCTGATGGTATCCCAGGGTACTCCTGAGGTGCTTGGCCAGATGCTTGTTGATATGTCTGTTGACGCACTGACAAAGCGCGGCGTTGATCCTGCGAACGATGAAGTGAAGTATGTATGGCACTATTCACAGGCAACTGTTACAGACCAGAACTCATGGCAGGTAGCAGGTGAGGCGATTATCGCTGAGAAGTATCCTAACTGGGTAAAGGTTGCGGACAACTACTATTCCGAGCAGGACGCTGAGAAGGCTGTTTCCACAGGTGCGGCTATTCTGGATGCATACGCTGATATCGACCTGATCATCTGTAACGACTCTACCGCTCTTCCCGGCCAGTTAAAGGCTGCACAGAACAAGGGCCTTGGTAAGGATGACATTACCATTACCGGTTTTGCAAGCCCGATGTCCATCAAAGAATACTGCGATGCTGACGTTCTGTATGAGTGGGGTCTCTGGGATTGTGGTATCCAGGGCGCTATGGGCTGCTACCTTGCGGCATACATGGCAGCAGGCAACGAGGTTAAGGTTGGCGATAAGGTGAACATCCCCGGTATCGGAGATTGTGAGATCCTGGCTAACGACTGTCTCTCTGAGGGCGACACGACAGCTGATACAAACAACGGCGTAGTACTGCTTCCTGAGACAACCGTATTCACCGCTGACAACGTAAACGACTACAACTTCTAAGAAGCTTTGTTAAAACGAGATACGACCTAAGGAGGGTTATGTAAGATGGCAGATGTAGATGGATTAAAAGTAGCGAAAGATTATAAGGTTGACGTTCCTTTTGCGAATCAGGGAGATTTTCATGTGAAGGGAGCCAACAATCTGGACTGGGGTATGAAGAAGCACCTTTCCAATATCTTCGATCCGGTGAGTGGAAATACAGTGATGTTTGCCTTTGATCATGGCTACTTCATGGGATCTACAGCAGGCCTGGAGAGATTGGATGTTCTGCTCCCGCAGCTGATTCCTTATGTGGATGTCCTGATGGGAACCAGAGGCGCTATCCGCACATGTGTGCCGGCTAACTGCCAGAAGGGTATTGCGCTTCGCACAACATCCGGATCTTCCATGCTCAATGATGATCTTTCTCATGAGGTGCTTGCGGTAGATATTGAAGATGTGATCCGCATGAACGCGGACTGTATGGCAATCCAGACGTTTATCGGTGCAGACGGACAGCTTTCCAGCCTGGATAATTTATCTAAGGCAGTGAATGCGGGAATGCGTTACAGCGTACCTGTAATGGGCGTTGTCGCTGTCGGAAAACAGATGGAGCGCACGGGACGTTTCTTTAAACTGGCTACCCGTATTCTCGCGGAGCTGGGTGCGAACATCATCAAGACCTATAACTGTGAAGACTTCGAGGAAGTAGTGGCGGCGTGTCCTGTACCCATCGTGGTGGCAGGCGGTAAGAAACTGCCCGAGAAGGAAGCTCTGGAGCTGGCATACGAGGTGATCAGCAAGGGCGCAAGAGGCGTGGATATGGGCCGGAATATTTTCCAGAGCCAGAAACCCGCTGTTATGGCGCAGGCTGTTAACATGGTTGTGCATAAGGGCGCTACAGCGAAGGAAGCATATGAGTTCTTCCAGGAGACCGAATAATTGGTATCTTTGGGTCGCAGTCTTAGTGAATAAGAGAACATGAAAAACCGCCTTGCAGAAATGCAGGGCGGTTTTCTACGTGCATAAGTAAAGTCAGAAGATGACACAGGCTGGCTGCGCGCATACATGCAGGATAGTCTGTGGAAACTTATACTTCACTCATAAACTCCACAAGGCCGCTGTCGATATTGTAAATCGCGCCGCACACCTTAAGATCGGAAGAATCCGTGAGTTTCAACTGCTCTTTGATGATGGAAACGCTTCTCTCCACATTTAAGCGGCAGGCTTTCAACTCGTCCTTCTCGTCACCGATCGCTTTTTTAATCTCGTCGGTTATGTACTTTACGAACCCGTCAGGATTGCTGGTTACGGCTGCGCCCACAGCGCCGCAGTGTGTATGTCCGAGTACAACTACAAGATTAGTCCCAAGGTGGTCCGAAGCATACTCCACGCTTCCCAACTGATGATGATCCATTACATTGCCGGCTACGCGGATGGTGAACAGTTCACCGATTCCCGCGGAGAAAATGCTCTCCGGAATGACTCTGGAATCCGAGCAGGTGATAACGATGGCATAAGGAACCTGTCCCTCGTCGCAGGTTTTCTGCCGGATCTGTTTGGAAATGTCTCCGGGATTGGTCGCCGCGTCCAGATAACGCTCGTTTCCTGCCTTCAATTTTGACATTGCTTCTGCTGCAGATAAATTTTGTTGATGTGCCATTGGTTTCATGCCTCCTTTTACATTATGGCAGTCTGGCGGTGCACGCTCGAAAAACCTTGCACTGTCCATTGCCTTTGCGTACATTATAGCATAGTCTGGTGCACGGCGGGAAGGGGGATTTACCTGGCAGAAAAACTGTCTTCGATGCTGTTTCCGGGAAGGGTGCGCCTCTCCGGCCGGACTGATATGTAAAACCCGAAAAAGATACGCTTTCCTATCTCCTTTTCGGGTTTTTGCTGAATATCTTACTGTTCCATCTGTCTTCCGAGAAATCCTGCCGCGGACTGGATCAGTTTTTGTTCCACTTCTCCCATTCTGGACTTGTGGTTTGTCTCTACCAGAATTACGGAGCCGATTACATCCCCCTCGCAGATGATTGGGCTGATGGCCTCGTGGTGAATGTCCTCTGCGTCGTTGTGGATCTGAATAAAGTTACGGTCTCCCTTGGTTGCAACCACGCTCTCCCTGTGGTCGATTTTCTCTTCTAAATCCTTACTGATGGATTTCCCCAGAAGATTTTTCATACCGCCGGAGACTGCGATGAACTGGTCTCTGTCCGTGATCAGCGCGATATGCCCGGAAACCTGCGCCATGCTCTCGGCGTACTGTCTGGCAAAGCTTCCCATCTCGCCGATGGGTGAATATTTTTTCAGGATAATTTCTCCTTCTCTGTCCGTATAAATTTCGAGGGGATCCGCCTCGCGGATTCTGAGGGTGCGGCGAATTTCCTTGGGAATGACAATGCGGCCCAGATCATCTATTCTTCTGACTATACCTGTTGCTTTCATATTCTATAACCTCCATTTGTAAATCGCGACGGCTCCGTCACGGAATCATTTTTTGATTTTTACTATTATTTGTAAAGGTTGAAATTATATGTATGGAAATGAAGAATTTAGGATGTATTTTGTGCTGTATCAATAAAAAAGGTGGTATAATACAGGACAGCTGTCGAAGGAGTAAAGCTGTTTCCCGCACTTGAGAAAGGTCGGCAATTATGGCATAATTTATTCATAGAGGTATTTTCTTATGGGTGCATAAAAACAGGGACTAAGGAGGTAGCATATGAAACTGTTGGTAATTGGGGGTGTGGCGGCCGGAACAAAGGCGGCTGCTAAATTTAAACGGATAAATCCCGAGGCGGAGGTGACGATTGTCACCAAAGGAAAGGATATTTCCTACGCAGGGTGCGGCCTGCCCTACTATGTGGGCGGGGCGATTCAGGAAAAAGAACAGCTCATTGTGAATACGCCGGAAAAATACGGCGCGCTGACCGGCGCCATGGTTTATCCGCAGAGAGAAGTGACGGCGCTTGATCCTGTATCAAAGAGAGCTACAGCAAAGAATTTGCGTACAGGGGCGGAAGAAATTTATGAGTACGACAAATGTATCGTGGCGGTGGGGGCTTCCCCGGTGGTTCCGCCGCTTCCGGGACTGAATCTTCCGGGCGTTTTTGTGATGCGCACGCCGGACGACGCCATCGAGACGAGAGATTATATTGCCAGAGACGGCGTGAAACGCGCCGTGGTAGTGGGCGGCGGATTCATTGGACTGGAGGTGGCCGAGAATCTGTTGGAAAAAGGGCTGTCAGTGACTCTGATCGATATGGCGCCCCAGATCATGCCGGGCTTTGACACGGAGATGGCGGATTATGCGGTGCGCCATCTGGCGAAAAAGGGAATTAAGGTGCTCACCGCCACCAAGCTGGAAGGGGTGACGGGAGAGGAGAGAGCGGAAGGGGTACAGACCGATCAGGGTCTGCTTCCCGCGGATGTTGTGATTCTTTCCATCGGTATCCGGCCTAACACAGGATTTTTGCAGGATACAGGTATCGAGATGTTTAAGGGAACGATTCTGGTAGACGATAAGATGGCCACCAATGTGGCGGACGTCTATGCGGCTGGTGACTGTGCGATGGTGAAGAACCGTCTTACCGGGGAGAGACAGTGGTCTCCCATGGGATCTTCCGCCAATATGGAGGGCCGCACGCTGGCGCTGGCTCTTGGCGGCAGGGATGTGGATTATCCCGGCGTACTTGGGACCGGCGTAGTGAAACTGCCCGGCCTGTCGGGCGGCAGGACGGGACTGTCCGAGGAACAGGCGAAGGCGGCGGGCTATACCCCGGTCAGCGTATTGGCAGTGACGGATGACAAAGCGCATTATTATCCTGACAGCGCATGGTTTGCCATCAAGCTGGTGGCGGATGCGGACACACATAAACTGTTAGGCGTACAGGTATTGGGCCCCGGCGCGGTGGACAAGGTGACGGACATTGGTGTGATGGCGGTGACCTTCGGCGCGACTCTGGAGCAGATGACCTGTCTGGATCTGTCCTATGCGCCGCCGTTTTCCACGGCGATCCATCCTTTTGTGCAGGCGGTACATATGCTGTTGAATAAGATAGACGGGGATATGGACAGCTTTACGCCTGCGGAATATCTGGCGGGTGCGGCAGAGGGATATCGGATTATTGATGTGAATCCGGCAGGTCCGACGATCGCGGGAGCTACTTATGTGGATCTTTTGAAAGTCAAAGGCGAAGTTCCGGGACTGGCAAAGGACGAAAAGCTGTTGCTTGTCTGCGCAAAGGGTAAGAGAGGCTACCTGTTGCAGAACCGTTTGAAACGGTATGGTTACACGAATACGAAAGTGCTGGAGGGGGCTTCTTTCTTTAACGAAGTTAAGGTAGCCAGCGCGCCCGGCGTGGTGACCGTTCCGGCAGAAGAGATCACCCGCGTGAAAGCGCTGGGCTGTCTGCACAATAAGGGAACGGACAATTTCAATGTCCGCGTCATTACCAGAAACGGCAAGATTACCACTGCGGAGCATAAAAAAATTGCGGAAGCGGCGGAAAGGTTCGGAAACGGGGATGTGGTCATGACCACCCGTCTGACCTTGGAGATCGTAGGCGTGCCTTTTGACAGGATAGAAGAGCTGAGGGCGTTTCTGGCGGAGGAAGGTCTGGAAACCGGCGGAACCGGCTCCAAAGTACGTCCTGTGGTGGCGTGTAAGGGAACAACCTGTCAGTACGGCCTGTTGGATTCCTATGGGCTGTCTGAAAAGATACATGAGAGATTCTTCCATGGCTATGCGGATGTCAAGCTGCCTCACAAATTTAAAATTGCGGTGGGCGGCTGTCCGAATAACTGCGTGAAGCCGGACTTAAACGACTTCGGTATTGTGGGACAGAGGGTGCCTGTGATCGATCTGGAGAAATGCCGCGGCTGCGGAAAATGTCAGGTTTCGCTGGCCTGCCCGGTGGGCGCGTCCCAGGTGGTGGACGGCAAGCTGGTGATCGATCCCGATGCATGCAACAACTGCGGACGCTGTGTGGGGAAATGTCCGTTTAAAGCGGCGGAGGAGAGCGCATACGGATACCGTGTTTATATCGGCGGACGCTGGGGCAAGAGAGTGGCCCATGGACAAAAGCTTGATAAGATTTTCCTCAACGAGGAGGAGGTTCTTTCCGTTCTGGAGAAAGCGATTCTGCTCTTCCGCGAGCAGGGAAAGACCGGGGAACGTTTTGCGGATACCATAAACCGGATCGGATTTGAGAATGTGCAGGAACAGCTTATGTCGGATGAAATTCTGAAATTTAAGGATCAGATTTTGAACGCGAAGATGCACATGAAGGGCGGGGCGACCTGCTAACATAAGCGGACAGGATTAAGGCGGCACAATGTGCTGCCTTAATTCCCGAGGGCAATGAGTTAAGTATCGTGCTTGCGCTTGCACGAGCATTTGACGAATGCTGCGAGGTATTTCACTTCAGAGCAATGGAGTCAGAGATGGAATGTATCAGTATCAGTCATAAAACGGCGAAATCCGAAGACCGGCAGAAATGTTATATTTCCCGGGAAAATGCGGAGAGCTTTTTGGGAGAAATCATGGAGATTGATCAGGTGGAACAGAGCGTCATTCTGTCCACCTGCAACCGCATGGAAATCTATGTACAGGGCGAGGGGAACCGTTTTAAAGAGCTCGAGGAGGCTGTGGCGAAGGCGGCGGACAGCGATGCAGACTGGGTGCGGGGCCGGGTCAGGCGGTATCAGGGCAAAAAGGCGATCCGGCATCTTTTCCGGGTGGTCTGCGGGATGGAATCCATGGTGATCGGTGAGGATGAAATTCTTGGACAGACACGGGACGCCTATCTGTTTTCCAAAGAGCGGGGCTGTACTGGCTATGAATTGAACAGTATCTTTCAGGCGGCGCTGGCCTGCGCCAAGCGGGTCAGGACAGAGACGATGATCTCAAAGACCTCCGTGTCCGTGGCCACGCTGGCGGCGAGTGCGGTGTTCCGCCTTCCCCTGCAGGAAAAGACCGTGCTCCTGATCGGGAGCAGCGGACAGATGGGCAGCATTATACTGAAAAATCTTTTGAGTCAGGAAAACATCCGGGTTATCGCTACGGTCCGCTCCCACAACGGGACATACCAGAGCAATGATTCGGGAGTGGAAAATGTGGATTATCAGGAGCGGTACCGGTATTTGGAGGAGGCGGACGCCGTGATATCCGCAACATCCAGCCCTCATTACACGCTGACGGCAAAGCGCGTGCAGGAGGCGATCAGGACGCCGAAGGAGCGGCTGTTTCTGGATATCTCCATGCCGCCGGATATTGATGCGGATATTGCGGGGATGACACAGTGCCGCCTTATTTCGCTGGATGATATTCATCAGCTGGCACAGGAGAACAACAGGCGGAAACAGCAGGCCCTTGTGGATGCGGAGGAAATTCTAAAGGAGGATCTTGAAAAAATCTGTAAGGTGCTGTCTTTTCACCGCTTTACAGAGGCAATTCCCGGATGGAAAGAGCGCTACGGGCAATATTCGGCCGAAAAACTGCTCTATCTGTTACGGGATGAAGTGGACAGCGCTTCCTTTGAGGCGGTCTTAAAGGTGCTGGAGCGGAATTAAAAGGAGATCGGATGGGATATTTTCCTTTTTTTATGGACATAAGCGGGAAAAAGGGTGTGATCGCGGGCGGCGGCAGAGTGGCGGCCAGAAAAGTGGAGAAACTGGCGGCTTTTGGCCCGCATCTGACGGTGATTGCGCCCCGGATTGAGGCATGTATGAGGGAACAGGAGAAACTGTTTCAGGAAGATGCGGCAGCCTCACTGTGCTTTTGCGAGCGGGAATTTGAGACAGAAGATTTGGAGGGAGCGGATTTTGTGATTGCGGCCACCGATGACGAAGCGCTGAACGGGCGCATTTCAGAATATTGTATGGCGGGACACATTCCTGTCAATGTGGTGGATGACAGGGAAAAGTGCTCCTTTTTTTTCCCGGCCCTTGTACGGGAGGGAAATTTGACTGTGGGGATTTCCACGGACGGAAAAAGTCCAATTGCGGCGTCCTGGGTGAGGAAGGAGATTTCCCGGATATTGCCGGATAGAATCGGGAATATTATTGACCTGATGGGTCAAATTCGTCCCTGTGTGATGAAACTGGACGCGGAGGAAGCGGTCAGGAAAGAAATTCTTGGTAAATTATTTTCTTATTGTCTGGAAAAGGACGGGGAAGTGACGATTGGGGAGCTGATGGATCAATTTATGGAGACTGTGGAGGAATCCATATGAATAAAATCCGAATTGGGACGAGAGGCAGTAAGCTGGCCCTGAAACAGGCGGCGCTGGTGCAGGAGGCTCTGCTGGAGACAGACCGTGGACTTGAGACTGAGATCGTAGTGGTACATACAAAGGGCGATCAAATACAGGATAAACCATTGTCGGAGATCGGGGACAAAGGCGTTTTTGCGTCGGAGCTGGAGCGGGCTTTACAGAAGGGAGAGATTGACCTGGCAGTACATTCCGCGAAGGATCTGCCGATGGCACTGGCGGAGGGGCTTTTTATCGCGGCGGTGCTTCCGAGGGGAGACGTGAGGGATGTACTGGTGATACCGAAGGGCGGGCGGATGCCGTTTTCGGCAGGCAGCGGACCGGCGGCCGCAGAGTCTTTTGTGGCGGCCGGAGAGGTTGCAGAAAAGGCAGAAAGGATAGCGCCCGGAGAAAAATTTGTGATCGGCAGTGGCAGCAGACGAAGGCGGCAGCAGGCGGAGGAATTGTGGGAGAACGCAGTGTGTGAAAATATCCGGGGCAACGTGGACACCCGCCTGCAAAAACTGATCAACGGGAACTGTGGAAATGGGGGCTGTGAAGAAACGCGGTATCACGGTATTATTCTGGCTAAGGCGGGATTGGACCGGCTTGAGATTACTTCCAGTCAGGATGGCCGATTTGATTTTTACCCACTTTCGCCGGAGGAGTTTCTGCCCGCGGCTTGTCAGGGAATTATTGCGGTGGAGGCTGTGCGGGATTCTGCCGCGGCTGTACTTTGCCGGGGAATCACGGACGCGGAAACGGAACTCTGTTTTCTGGTGGAGCGGGAAGTGCTTTCGGCGCTTTCGGCGGATTGTAGTGAGGCGATCGCGGTCTGGTGCAGACGGGAATTGGATCAGCTGACGCTGGATGTAATGTATGCCGGAAGGCGGACACGGCTTACCTCCAAGGGGGAGCTGGATGAGGGTGTAAAGATGGCACGGCGGGCGGCGGAGCTTGTGAAGGAGAAGGAAAGGGTTTGAGAGAAGGAAAGGTATATCTGGCAGGGGGCGGCTGCGGCGACGCCGGCCTTTTGACGCTGCGGGCGCTGGAAGCGCTGCGAAGCTGTGATACGGTGGTTTATGACAGTCTGGTGCCGGAGTCATTACTACAATGGACTGCCTCAGACTGTGAAAAAATATATGTGGGGAAACGCTATGGCAGCCATGCCATGAAGCAGTCTGAAATCAATGCTTTGTTAGTAGAACAGGCGCGGTCAGGAAAGACTGTTGTCCGCCTGAAAGGCGGCGATCCGTATGTGTTCGGCAGGGGCGGGGAAGAATTTCTGGCATTGCAGAAGGCGGGAATTTACTGTGAGGAGATACCGGGGATTTCTTCTGCCATTGCAGTGCCTGCGGCGGCGGGCATTCCGGTCACGCACAGGGGACTTGCGGCAGGCGTCACAGTGGTTACGGGAACCGCGGCGGAGGAAGACGGACAGACAGGGATGCATCTGGATTTTGATACGCTGGCGCGGCTGGAGGGCACTCTGGTGATCCTGATGGGCATGCACCATCTGAGAGAGATTGCGGAGGGAATACTGGCGGCCGGAAAAGACCCCAATACCCCCTGTGCTGTTATTATGGAGGGGACGACCAAGCGGCAGAGATGTTTGCGGACGGTATTGTCGCAAGTCTATGAAGCGTCTTCTGAGCAGGGGTTCACGTCTCCGGCGGTTATTGTGATCGGGGCGGTGGCGGAACTGGAATTGAGATCGGAAAGGGGTAATGAATCCGGGTGGCAGCAGGGGTTGAAGCGGGAAACGGAGGAAGCCGCAAGCCGGATGTTGAATAATCCATTGCCCCGGATGTCTGTAGGCGCTACAGGCACGCCGCATTTTGTGGAAAAACTTTCGGCTGCGCTGGCAGAGAGGGATGCCGATGTGTGGGATATGGGCTTTATGGAAGTACGGCCAAACGAAGACCCTCTGCCTGAACTGAAAGACTGCGGCTGGCTTGTTTTTACCAGCCCCAACGGCGTCAGGGTATTTCTGGATAAAATGCGGCAGGAACGGAAGGATCTGCGCTTTCTTTGGGGGAAGCGGATTGCGGCGATCGGAGCGGGAACGGCGGCCGTACTTGAGGCGGCAGGTCTTTATGCGGACTATGTACCGGAAGTTTACGATGCCGGGCATCTGGCAAGGGGGCTGGCGGAAAAGATTCTGGAGGAACAGGACGGCGGCTGTACGGATAAAATTCCTGCTGTTTTTCTGCGGGCAAGACAGGGCAGCGAGGCGTTACCGCGTATCTTTGCCGAAAATGGAATCCCGTTTTTGGAGTATCCGATCTATGATCTGGGGATTCAGAAAGAGAAACGTGCGGCGGTGATCGGAAAGAAGCCGGACTATATCGTTTTCGGGTCGGCCGGAGGCGTGAGAGCTTACTTTGAGGGGATGAGGCAGGCGGGAGCCGCGAATGAAAAAAGCCGGTATGTCTGCATTGGAGAACGGTGTGCAGAGGAATTGAAAAAGCATACGAAACGCAGTTTTATAACGGCGCAGGAAGCCAGTGTGGAGGCAATTGTGGAATGTTTGTGCAAAATGAATAGTTGACACCGGGAGCTGAAGTCATCATTGAATGATCCATAATTTTGGTAAAACATATTTACAATTCCGTCAAGTGTATGCTATAGTATATAAAAAGCATATTTTCTATAAAACAGATCGGTAATTTCTATCTATATTCTAAGTTTCAGAAAATCCATGCTTTGTTCCCAATTCACGTTTACAGAGGCAGGAGGATCTGAAACGGTTCTCCTGAGACGGACATTCTTCGTTTGAAAATGGTCTGTCGATAATCAAGGAGGACACCGAATGGACAAAACAAATGTGCAGCGCAACTTTAAAGACACAGTATTCCGCATGATTTTTAAAGAAAAGGAAAATCTTCTGAGCCTGTATAATGCGGTGAATCAATCATCCTATACGGATGCGGAAAATCTGGAGATCACCACACTGGAAAATGCAGTCTATATGAATTATAAAAATGATATTTCCTTTGTCTTCGATTTTGAACTTCTGTTATTCGAGCATCAATCTACATGTAACCCTAATATGCCACTAAGGGATTTGCTTTATGTGAGTCGTGTACTACAGAACAGAATCAAGGATGAGAACCTGTACAGTAAGAGACTGATTAAAATTCCGGCACCGAAATTTGTTGTATTTTATAACGGAACAGACTTTCAACCTGAACAGCAGATACTTCGGCTGTCGGAAGCTTTTGAAAAGAAACAGGAGCGGCCGGCGTTGGAATTGAGCGTTATTGTCTATAATATCAACTTAGGGTATAATCAGGAGCTGTTGGAGACGTGCTGTTTGTTAAAAGAATATGTTCAATATGTGGAACTGGTCAGGTTCTTTGCAAAAGAAATGTACTTTTCGGAGGCGGTTGAGCAGGCGGTGGATCATTGTATCAGAAACGGAATACTTTCAGATTTTTTATCAGAGAATCGGGCGGAGGCGATAGCGGTGAGTATTTTTGAATATGATGAAGAGCAGCATATGCGGAGTGAACGGAAGGAATGGCGTGAAATAGGCCGTGAAGAGGGGCTTGCCGAAGGTGAAAACAGAGTGGTTCAATTGATGCAGAAACTCATGGATGCTGATAAAACCGAAGAAATGAGGCGTGCTTTGTCTGATCCGGTATATCGGGAAAAGTTATATCAGGAATATGGTTGGTAAAGTGCATGCGGAAATTTCATTAAAACATGCAAGGGGAGAAAAATATGTATCGATTCAGAAGACTACGGCAGGACGGGCGAATCCGCTCCATAATGCAGGAGACAAGGCTGCACCCGAAGGATTTTATTTACCCCATATTTGTGACAGAGGGGGAGAACATCAGGAATCCGGTGGAGTCCATGCCGGGGGTTTATCAATATTCCATCGACCGGCTGGATGAGATACTTGTGCGTGTAAAAGAGGCGGATATCGGCGGCGTCATGCTTTTCGGGATTCCGACGCAGAAAGACCCGCAGGGCAGTCAGGCTTATGCGGAGGACGGAATTACCCAGCGCGCGGTTCGTTATATGAAGGAGAATTACCCGGAAATCTATATTGTCGTGGATATCTGTCTGTGCGAGTATACTTCCCACGGACACTGCGGAATGGTGTGCGGGGAAGAAATTTTAAATGACGAAACGCTCCCCTTTCTTGTAAAGATGGCGGTGAGTCTGGCGGAGGCCGGGGCGGATATGGCGGCCCCCTCCGATATGATGGACGGCCGGGTTGCGGCGATCCGGGAGGGACTGGATCTGGCAGGGTTTACACAGATGCCGATCATGGCCTACAGTGCCAAGTTTGCCTCCGCCTACTACGGGCCCTTCCGGGACGCGGCCCATTCCGCGCCGGAATTTGGCGACCGCAAAAGCTATCAGATGGATTTTGCCAACGGGCAGGAGGCGCTGCGGGAGATAGCGGCGGATATAGAAGAGGGAGCGGATATTGTGATGGTGAAACCGGCGCTTGCCTATCTGGATGTGTTGAAAGAGGCTGCGCTCACATTTGACGTACCGCTTGCTGTATACAATGTAAGCGGAGAGTACGCTATGGTGAAGGCGGCCGCCGCAAACGGCTGGATCGACGAAAAGCGGATTGTGACGGAAAACCTGACGGCCATGAAGCGGGCAGGAGCGAAGGTTATCATTACCTATCATGCGCTGGATGCAGTGGGGTGGCTGGGCTGACAGGCAGCAGAAGCGGTCAGGTGTTTTAACATAGAGACTGAGAGGCATGATTTTATATATGAAGGAAGAACAATCGAAAGAACTTTTTGAAAAAGCTGTGGAAATCATCCCCGGCGGTGTCAATTCTCCCGTCCGCGCTTTTGGAGCGGTGGGAAGGAGCCCGTTTTTTGTTGAGCGGGCGCAGGGACCGTGGATCATGGATGTGGACGGAAACAAGTATCTGGATTATGTCTGTTCCTGGGGGCCGGGCATTCTGGGACATGCGCACCCGGAAGTGATCGGGGCGGTACAGAGAGTCTGTGAAAAAGGGCTGACCTTCGGAGCACCCACAGCCGGGGAAGTGGAACTGGCGGAGCTGATCTGTGCCTGTGTCCCGGATGTGGAGATGGTGCGTCTGGTCAGCTCCGGGACAGAGGCGGTGATGAGCGCGGTGCGCGTGGCGAGGGGATTCACGGGCAGGGAAAAGATCATCAAATTTTCAGGCAATTATCATGGCCACTCGGATGGTCTGCTGGTGAAGGCGGGCTCCGGCCTTATGACGCAGTCGGTGCCGGACAGCGCCGGTGTGCCGGCGGGCTATGCGGAGAGCACGCTGACGGCGGTGTATAATGACGAGGAGTCGGTGAGACGGCTTATGGAAGAAAACCGCGGGCAGGTAGCGGCGGTTGTGGTGGAGCCGGTGGCGGCCAATATGGGCGTGGTGCCGCCCAAAGTGGGTTTTCTGGAATTTCTGCGCCGGATCACGAAGGAAGAGGGAGCGCTTCTCATTTTCGATGAGGTCATTACGGGATTCCGGCTGGCGCTTGGCGGTGCGACAGCATACACGGGAGTTCATGCGGATCTGCATATCTTTGGTAAAATTGTGGGCGGCGGTATGCCCTTGGCGGCTTACGGCGGCAGAAAGGATATCATGTCCTGCGTGGCCCCTCTGGGGGCCGTCTATCAGGCGGGAACACTGTCTGGTAATCCTGTGGCGGTGACGGCGGGAATTACGACGCTCAAAATTCTGATGGAGGATCAGGGCATTTACGAACGGATTGACAGGCGGGCCGGGAAGCTGGCGGAAGCATTTGAGCAGGAAGGACTGACGGTGAACCGCGCAGGTTCCCTGCTATCGGCATTCTTTGTGCCGGGGTGGGATAAGGCGGATGCAGACGGTGCAAAGGGCCGGGAAGGAAACCGGCGCAGCGTAGAAAATTATGAGGACGCCGGCAGATGTGACAGACAGGCATTTGCGGATTATTTTAACAGGATGCTGGAGCGCGGCGTCTATGTGGCTCCTTCCCAGTTTGAGGCCATGTTTGTCTCGGACGCCCATTCGGATGAACTGATTCAAAAAACCTGTGAGGCAATCGGTGGGAGTGTCAGAGAGAGGGGCTGAGAGCCCTCTCTCTGCGTAAATAATCAGTGATGGAACTGAGGCAGATATTCTTTGTTTTCTGTCAGAATATCGTCAAGAATCTGTTTCGCGACAGTGGCGGAGCCTACCAGCGGGTGAATGGTGAGAGCCTGTAGGGCGCAGTCGTAGTCGCCATTTAAGGCAGCTTCGATGGTAAGCTGTTCGTAGGCTTTGACATTTTGTAAAAGACCGCGGATCTTTAAAGGGGTGCGTCCGATATGAAGGGGATGCGCACCGTCTGAGTCGATTACACAGTTGCGCTCAATGGAGGCGTTGTCGGGAAGGTCAGAATTTGTGCCGTTATTCAGAACGTTCACAGTCTGGATATCCCTTTTATTATTGTAGATAGAGTCGATCAGGCTGCAGGCCGCATCGGAGTAGCGGGCTCCGCCGCGTTTGGCAAGCTGCGGCGGTTTTTCGTCCAGGGAAGGATCCTGATAGAGCTCGAACAGATCCTTTTCCACCTGTTTGATCACCTCCGCGCGGCAGCCTTCTGTTTCGGCGGCGCGGGTGCACTCGGCCAGCATTTCCGGCTGCATATAGTAGTATTTCAAATAGCTTACGGGCACCATTCCAAGAGAGCGCAGGAAAGCGGGATCGTAATGGATCTCCGGAATGTTCGCCATCACTTCTTTTGCCGAATCCGAGCACAGCTTTTCAATGGCTTCTGCTGTGACGTCTTTTCCCTTCACCAGAACCCGCTTTGCCCAGACAAGATGGTTGATGCCGACAAAGTCGCAAAACACGTCGTCTGCGTCGCAGCCGAATTTTTCCGCCATATCGCTGACCATGTTGATGGGGCAGTTACATAAGCCGATGGTTTTGATGGAGCTGTGGTTCAGGGCGGCCTCTGTTAGGATGCCGGAAGGGTTGGCGAAATTGATCAGCCAGGCGTCGGGGCAGAGCTTTTCCATGTCATGACAGATATCCAGAATGACCGGAACGGAGCGCAGCGCCTTGGCAAAGCCGCCGGCGCCGGTTGTTTCCTGTCCGATTCTTCCGTAACGCAGAGGGATTCTCTCGTCCCGGATTCTGGCGTCCAGAAGTCCTACGCGAAACTGTGTTGTGACGAAATCGGCGTCCTTTAAAGCTTCAGCCCTGTCCGTGGTGGCATGGATGCGCAGATCGATGTCGGCTTTCTCGGTCATTCTTTTTGCGAGGGCTGTAACAGTCTGTAGTTTTTCCATACCTGCGTCGATATCTACCAGATATATATCTTTTACGGGAAGATTCTTACAGCGCTTGATGAAGCCTTCGATCAGTTCTGGCGTGTAGCTCGAACCTCCGCCGATGGTTGCGATTTTTAAACCTCTGTTTGTCATGATAACCTCCTTAATTACGGTGTGAATATTCTTGTGTTTTGACGGTTTACCTGCAGGTTTCCCGCAATACCAGCTCAGCCTCGAACGTTTGTGTGATCGGATCCCGGCCGGGATGACTGATCTTGTCGATCAAAAGTGCGACACCTGCCTGTCCCATTTCGTAGAGCGGCTGGCGCATGGTGGAAAGCGGCGGGAACAGTATGTCTTTTGAATCGGAAACGTCGTCGTCGAAACCGATGACAGCCAGATCGCCGGGTACAGAAAGTCCGGCTTCCATGGCAGCCCGCAGGACTCCGTAAGCGGGCTTGTCGGCGCCGGCAAAACAGGCGTCGGGGTGTGTGCTCTGCGACAGACGTTTCTGCATCTGCTGATAGGCAGTGTTTTCAAAATGATCGGCGTAGAGAATGGAATCGGGGCCAAGAGGCATCCGGTAATCGTGCATGGCCTGCACGAAGCCGTTGAGGCGTTCCAGTCCCACATCATAATTCATGTCACAGGTCACGTGAATGATATTCTTACGGCCCTGCCTGATCAGATGTTCGGTGGCGGTGTAGGCGCCGTGAAAATTATCCAGCAGAATCTTGTCGATGTCACAGCCGCTCAGATCACTCTCGATCAAAACGCTGTTTGCTGATTTTTCAGCTACATATCGAAAGAGTTCCTCATCGTCAAAGCGGCTCCCATAGGCGATGATACCGTCGACACACCCACCCGTGAGATAATCCACATATTTTAATCTTGTAGCCATGTCTTTTCTCCCACTGCAAAAAAGAATGTTATAATCCTGCGCTTCTGCGGCGTCTTGCAGTCCGTTGATTAATCTGAAGAAAAAATCGTTGCACAGATCGTCCATGACGACGCCGATGGTGTTGGTTCTCTGCAATACCAGAGATTTGGCGAGACCATTAGGGACGTAGCTGTTTTCTTCGATGATTTCCAGAATTTTCTTCCGGTTTTCGGGACTGACCCCCGGCTTGTTGTTCAGGACCCGTGATACCAGTGTTCTTGAAACGTTCGCCTGACGGGCGATATCAGATATGGTAGCCATATGCCGCCTTTCTTATGCCGTGCGCCTGCATAGTGTGTCACAATGTGTCGCTGCGCCGAAATATATGTTTCATAATTTACAATATGATTGTATCATAATGTTTCAGAATGTCAACACATAAATAGAGAAGGAGAAAAAATGACACTTTGGGAAACAGTGAAGAATGCTGGTAATTGTGAAAAAAAGAGCGCAACGTGTTGACAGAGGAAAAAAACGCGAGTATGATATTTTTAAGGTGTAAATCGATACACATAGTTACTGGACACAAAAGGGCAACACATATTTTCACATTGCGCGGGCATATGGGAAAGGGAGAAAAGGGGGATTTTCATGAGCGGCAGGGAAGTTTATGTTCTGGGAATTGATCAGGGAGGTACAAAAACGGCGGCGGCCGTTATGAGAGGGGACGGTTTTATTGTAGGACAGGCGGTGGCAAAGGGAGCTTATTTTCCCACGGAGGGAATGGAGTGTGCGGTGGCAGCCATACAGGAGGCGGCGGAAGGGGCGTTGAAAAACGCGGCTGTCGGCAGGGAGGACATAACGCTTACAGTGGCGGGAATCGGCGGCATAGACTGGCCGGGAGATGATGTGCTCGTGAAGGAAGCCTTGCAGAAAAACCATTTTCCGGGGGAGATTCTGGCCTGCAATGATGCGGTCATTGCTTTCTACAGTGGCACCATGTGCTCCCATGGCGCGGTGATTTGTGCGGGTACCGGGATGAACGGCGCTTTTATTGACAAGGAAGGCGGGCTGTTTGTATATGGAGATTATATGGAGGAAAAAGCGCAGGGAGGAAGTGCGCTGGCGCGTCGGGCGGCGAGGAAGGTATTCGATGCGGAGCTTGGTTTATGTCCTCCTACTGAACTGACGAATTTATTTCTGCGGCAGGCGCAGATAACAGACGTAGATGCATTGCTCAAACGGTATATGACAGAAGAAACATTTCGGAAGGAATTGCGTTTCCTTGTGCCGCAGATTCTGATGATCGCACAATATGGAGATCAGGTTACCTGTGATCTGGTCTACGAATTTGCGGAGCAGATTGTGGACTACATAGAGGCTGGTTTTCGCAGGATGAAGATGAGACCGGAGGAAGAGGAGATTGTGCTGGCGGGAAGTGTGTTTAAGGGAGCGAATAACCCGCTTACAAAGCGGGTGATCGGACAGATCGGAGAAAGGTTCTCGGGAGCAAAGCCCGTACAGGCCGGTTATGAACCTGTGGTGGGCGCCTGCATTATGGGAATGATCAGCCTGCATATGGAGCCGCTGGAGCGGGAAAAAGGTATCAGAGAGAGTGCGGCGGTTCTGGGACTGTGCCGGAGTTAGAGAGTGACACTAAATTCAATGGAACTGGTGTGCTGACGGTTGAAAAAGTGGCTTGTTAATGGTATAATTGGCTGATATTTACCAAAAAGCAATGCCACTTTTTTGTATGTTTTTTGATGAAAGAGAGGAATCTGAACAGATATCATGGACAGAGAGCTCTATTCTCTCAGAAAAGAAATTAAATATGTGGTTCCGCTCGGAAAAGCGATGGCGATAAAGGAGCAGCTGGACAGGCTGTTACAAAGGGACAGCCATTGCGCAGACGGCCCTTATCTGGTGAAAAGCCTCTATTTTGATTCTGTAAACAATATTGACTTTGCGGAAAAACTTGCGGGCGTGCTGGACCGTAAAAAGGTGCGTCTTCGGATTTATGACGGAGATACGTCTTTGTGCAAGCTGGAAATCAAACAAAAGACCGATGACCGCCAGCAAAAACTGAGCCTGCTCATATCCGAATCCGATGCCGGGGAGCTTTCGCGTGGAAATATAAAGGTGCTGCGAAACTATTTCGACAGTTCCGAAACCGCCCGGAAAGCCTACGGCATCATGGCGCAGGGGCAGTACCGCCCTGTCGCACAGATTGTGTACGACAGGCTGGCCTACAGATATCCCATGTATGATACACGCATTACTCTGGATATGAACGTCAGATCCTCTGAGTCCAATATGGATCTTTTTTCACCGGACGTCTGCTATACGCCCGTCATGCGGGAAAATGTGGTTCTGGAAGTGAAATACAGCGGAAAACTTATGGGTTTTCTGTCTGCGGTGCTTGCGCAGTTTCATCTGACACAGGGCGCTTACAGTAAATACTGCGCCGGACGTCAGGTCTACTATGACTTTAATTATTAGAGGAGTGGATTTGCCATGTCAAAGGAAGAGGTTCTCAGCTATTTTTATACGAACAGCACTGACTACGGCGTAAAAAGAACGCTGGTGATACTGCTGTGCGGTCTGGCGGTCGGAATGATTATATACCTGACATACTATATTTCCTCGGAAAAGATTGTGTATGACAGGAAATTCAGCTGGTCTCTGGTGATCATGCATCTGATTACTGTTATTGTCATGATGATGATAAGCAGTAACATCGCGGTATCTCTGGGTATGGTTGGCGCGCTGTCTATCGTCCGTTTCAGGACTGCGGTGAAAGACAGCCGTGACACCATGTTTATTTTCTGGGCGATGGCGGAGGGATTGTGCGTGAGCTCACAGAACTGGCGGCTGACGTTTACCTCCGTACTGTTTATCGCGGCTGTCCTGATTGCGTCCAGCAAAGTGCCGGGGATCAGAAACAGATATCTGCTGATTGTGAACGGCGGGGGGCAGGCCATTGACAGAAAACAGTTTGAGGAAAAACTGAAACCTTTTGTTGTCAGCTTCCGGGTGCGGACCGCCAACAAGGATGCCCACCACGAGGAAATGATCTGTGAGATCCGGACAAAGGGCGAAATTAATTTGGATGTGCTGGATGCGCTTATGGCCGTACCGGGTATACAGTCTGTAAACTGGGTTGCACAGTCCGGAGAGACGGTAGGATGATGAGTCGAAAAAGTGCGTTGTTTTGTCTGTTGTTCATATGCGGCTCTCTGTGCCTGCTTCTTTTGTTTGATCAGTATGACCGTACGGAAATGAGGTTTTCCAGAGAATCGGGGTTTTATGAAGAGCCTTTTGAATTGGAGCTGTCCGCTCCGATCGGGACGAAAATCTATTACACGCTTGACGGTTCTGTACCGGATGAAAATGCGTTTCTTTACACAACTCCCATCGTAATAGACGATGCGACTCCGCATCCGAATGTGTATTCCATGCGAACCGACATGGCATATGAGACCACGATGGCCGGCATTCTCTATCAACTGCCGGACTATCCTGTTGACAAGTGCACGGTTGTCCGGGCAGCATGGCAGGACATGGACGGCAATTTTAATGACCTGAAAACGGAGAGCTATTTTATCGGATATGACGGGAAAGCAGGCTATTCTGGGATGAATGTTATTTCCGTCGTGACGGATCCGGAGCATTTATTCAACTATGATGACGGCATTTATGTGTTCGGGCGCAGATATGACACTGTGACGGATCAGGACGGAAACCCCATTGAGGACAGTGAAAACTTTGCCCAGCACGGTTTTGCATGGGAGCGCCCGGCTGATATACAGTTGTTTAATGCAGACAGGGAGATTGTGCTGGAGCAGTCCTGCGGCATTCGTATTCAGGGCGGCGGCAGCCGCGGAGGTCTTCCGAAAAGCCTGAATCTTTACGCGAGAGAAAATTACGGTCTGGCCAAAAGGTTTTACGCGGATCTGTTCGGGACCGGCTATATGGCCGATACCCTGACTTTGTCTGCGGGAGGACAGGACACGGCTGCCAAATTCCGTGACATGTTCGTGTCAGAGCTGACCAGGGAAAGAGATATCTGCACCATGAATTATGAGCCCTGCGTGATGTTTCTTGACGGCGAATACTGGGGCGTCTACTGGCTTACGGAAAGATATACCGACACATACCTCGAACACTATTATGATGTCGACAGGGACGACGTCCTTATCGTTAAGAACGGCAGGCCGGAAGAGGAGAGCGACGAGGATTGGTCGATCTATATCCGTATGATGAACTGGCTGAATGATACTGATTTTTCCGTTTCCGCCAACTATGAATCGCTCGATGACGTGATTGATCTGCAAAGCTATATGGATTACTATGCAACGGAAATTTATATTGCCCGCAGCGTTGACTGGCCCGGAACGAACGAGGCCTTCTGGAGAGTGCGGAATCCGAAGACGGACGGCGGCGGGGCGTACGAGGATGGCAGATGGCGATGGATGCTGTTTGACCTGAACACCAGCTCGTTTGATATAGATTGTGTGGAGAGCGATACTCTCGGATACACGATGGAGCACAGCCCTGTATTTAACAATCTGTGCCGGAGCGACGGGTTCAGGGAAGCGTTCAGCGTTACGCTGATGGACTTTGCCAATGAAATTTTTTCGCCTGCGAATACGGAGCCTCTCATATCGGGGCATCTTGCCCTGATGTCAGAGCCGCTGGACGTACATCTTACCAGATTTTTCGGGGCGGGCCGTTCTTTTGGGCCGGAAGAGGAAATGGAGAGGATCAGGAGCTTTCTGGCGAACCGCAAGCCTTATATTGTCAGGTATCTGAAAGAGGATTTCGGGTTGGAGGGTGTGACTGCGCCGGTGGAGATAGAGACGACGGATGCCGCTGCGGGAAGCGTAGTGTTAAATACGATCACTCCCACATTTGACGGACAGGGGAAGTGGCAGGGGGAATATTTCACGGATTATCCGATCACCCTTTCGGTAACCGTCAACGAAGGATACCGCTTTGCCGGATGGGAAGTGGACGCCGGGGAGGGCTGCGGGAGTGTCAGTGAAACTTCGCTGCAGTTGGAGATACCGGAAAACGGGCTTTATATAAAAGCAGTATTTGAGGTGGAAGAAAGATGAAGGGAAAGACAGCTCTTGCCCTGGCAGCAGCACTGGCCGGGTGCCTGTTTTGTGCTGAGTCTGTACAGGCCTCTCCGGCAGAGACAGACGCAGCGTCCGTGCTTGCGGAGTACGAGGCATATTATGAGCGTTTTATGTCCATAGAAAACCGGGACGGGATAGAGGATGGCGGTTTCCGGGTGGTGGAGGATCAGATTTTCGCTTTGGAGCCGGAGGAGGAGGACAGCATTCTGATGGTACCGGCTTTTGACGAACGGTATAACCGGCTGGCGTTATTTCTTGTGGACGGGGACGGGCAGATCCTCTACCGGACGGAACAGCTGGAGACCAATTACTGCGTCAGGGGGCGGATGAGGCAGCCGGTGCAGTCTATTGCGGCGGTGTCCTTTCAGGATCTGAACCGGGATGGCAGGACGGATATCGTCCTCATCACTTCCTGCATCAATGAGAGCGGCGCCTATGCCGGCAGGGCATATAAGGTCGGGGATGTGCTTTTTCAGGATCAGACGGGAAACGGTTTTTACAGGGATTATCGGATTTCTGAAAAGATTAACCGCTTTGGGATGAATAAGAGTGCGGAGGCCATCACGGCTTTTGTCAGGGATGGGGATTCCACGGAGTTTTTATACACGGCATCCACCTTGCAGGAATTGCAGAGAAACCGTTTCCAGGTCATTCCGGAGCAGTGTTATCTGCGGACTTTTGGCAAACTTGGTAAGCTGCAGGTGACGCCTGGGACATACCGGATTGCGGATTATGATATTTTTATGATTTATCTGGTGAACGAGCAGGGAGAGATTGTATCTGTACTGCAGCCTATGGGAGAGTATGACAACCTCTATGCGCTCAAGGGCGTTACCTGCCGGGACATTGACGGGGATGGACTCAAGGACATTGTGATCCTCGCCAGATACAGCTATGAGGGTGAAGGCGGGGAATTTACCGTTGAGAGTGATTACCGGATCTATTATCAGAGAACCGGCGGGTTTGTGCCGGATACGGAAATCAGGGATACGTATCAGTGCAGCGATGAAGATACGATGGAAATACTGGTAGAGAAGGCGCGGGCCTATTGGGGGTGGCAGACCACAAATGATTAAGATACTGATTGTAGATGATGAAAAACCGATCTGTGATTTGATAGACTTAAACCTTTCTTCCGCAGGTTATCACTGCACGGCGGTACAGGACGGCCTGCAGGCGATCGATCTGATAGAGAAGGAAGAGTTTGAACTGGTTCTTCTGGATATTATGCTTCCGGGAGCGGACGGCTATGATGTGATGGAGTACATAAGGCCTCTGGGGATTCCGGTGATTTTTATTACCGCCAGGCATGAGGTGAAGGATCGTGTGAAGGGATTGAAGCTGGGCGCTGACGATTATCTGGTAAAACCCTTTGATGTGGTAGAGCTGGTGGCAAGGGTAGAAGCAGTACTGCGGCGTTATAACAAGGCGGAACAGCATCTTGTGGCGGGGGATGTGACGGTGGATGTGGATGCGCGCAGGGTGACCAGGGCAGGACGCCCCGTGGAACTGACGAATAAGGAGTTCGGCCTTCTGCTTCTTTTTATGAAAAATAAAAACGTCGCCCTGTTTCGGGAGACCTTATATGAAAAAGTGTGGGAAGGGGAATACTTTGCGGACAGCCGCACACTGGATCTGCATGTACAGCGCCTGAGAAAAAAACTGGGGTGGGAGCATAATCTGGTAGCAGTGTATAAAGTGGGTTACCGTTTAGAGGTGCAGGAATGAAATTTTCAATTAAACTGGTGCTGTCTACCATGATCGTGCTGGCGCTGGCGCTGGGGTTCAGCGGCTTTTATTTTGTAAACTATGTGTTTGAGACTTCTCTGGACAGAGAGGTGGGACAGGCCCTCGATGAGAGCAGTATCTTAAGTTTCGCCTTTGAGACGGCGGCTTTGAATGTGCCTCTCAAGTACAGCGTCCTGCCTGACAGCGTGGTGGAGGAGATTGCGTCCAAACTGGAAATGGGCGGACAGGGAGGCGGGCGTCTCCTGCGCATTGCAGATGAGGAGAAAAACATACTGTATACCAGCAGCGGGTTTACCTCGGATGAGGGACTGCTTCCGCAGACGGATCAGCATACCAAATCTTACCGGGTAATTCGCGCGCAGGACCGTTTCTATGTGCACACCTGTGTATCCATCAATGCGCTGAACCGGATTTTGTATCTGGAGACTATGAAGGATGTGACAGAGGTATTTACGGAACGTGCCCTTGGGTTTTCGCTGTATCGGAAGGTAACGGTGGTCATGTTGTTGACCGGGATGGTCGTCATGCTGTTTATTGCCTCCCTGCTGACGAAACCGATCCGACTGCTGACTCAGGCGACCAGAAAAATGGCGGCGGGAGATTACGCGTACCGTGCCAGGCAGGTCAGCCGGGATGAGCTGGGGCAGCTCACCGGGGATTTTAACAGGATGGCGAATGCACTGGAGGAAAATATCTGTAAGCTGGAGGAGGAGATTGAGGCAAGGGAAGAGTTCATGGGCGCTTTTGCCCACGAATTGAAAACGCCGCTGACGGCGATCATCGGATATGCGGACATGCTTCGCTCCCACAAGCTGGATGAGGAAAAGAGCATCATGTCGGCAAATTATATCTACACGGAGGGAAAACGCCTGGAAACCATGTCTTTCCGCCTTCTGGATATCATCGTGGCAAAACAGGAGGAGGCGCAGATGCAGGAAGCGCCGGTGGGAGAACTGTTTGCATACCTGCGGGAGATGTTTGCGGAGAAAAAGGAGGCGGATATCCGTTTTGTACACGAGGAAGCTGTGGTATGGATGGAAGCGAATCTGATCAAGACAGTGCTTGTAAATCTGATCGACAATGCCTGTAAGGCTTCGGAGACCGGCGCGGGACTGGAGGGGACAGATTCCGATACGGCCGGTGTGGTCGAGGTGACAGGACAGAAGGCTGAGAACGGTTACCGGATATCGGTGAGAGACTATGGGATCGGTATACCGGAGGCGGAACAGAGCAAGATCATCAAGGCTTTTTACATGGTGGATAAGTCCAGGGCAAGAAGCAAGAACGGGGCTGGGCTTGGGCTTGCCCTGTGTGCGGAGATTTTAAAGATACATCACAGCGAATTACAGATTGAGAGTAAAGAAGGGGAAGGTTCCTGTTTCAGCTTTATCCTTGCACCATGCAGGTGCAAAGATTAGGATGCACACCAGGTCTTTCTTTTCATGCTTACCACGGAGAACGTGACATATGAAAAATAAAGTATATTATTTGGCGTTTCCGCTGCTGGCGGCATTTGCGATGTTCATTTCCATATGGGGACCAGAGGCGCTGGCGCAGTATAAGGATCAGGGGATTCTGGACAGGCCGCATACGGAAAGCGTGGAAATTGCCGGTGAGGGCTACCGTTACCAGATGAACAGCAATGAGAAGTTATATATCCTGTCATGCTGTCTGAACAGCCAGATGTTTCCAGAGAGCGAGATGAGCGCCATGGCGCATGAGGCTGATGCGGAGGTGGAGTATCAGGAGCTGGAAGGTTCCTATGCCTTTGTGGTGAACCGCAGGGGACCGTCCGGCAGAGAGATCACGGACGAGGAGATTTATGCCACATGCAATGAGGGGCTGGAGCTGTTGAAGGAAAAAGGAATACTGCCCGGACAGGTGAGGGAGGTGGATGCGTCTTCCTACGATGTTACACTCTACTCGGCCATAGATGTACTGGAGCCGCGCAACAATGTGGCGGTCTGGAAGATGAGCCTCTCCAATTCCCAGAAAAATGCGGATAAGACAAACCGTCTGATGGATGCCTATATTGATGCGGATGATGGAAGAATATATGAATTTTATGTCAGGACGCCTCTTTTGTGGGAAGAGATTGACGCGGATGCACTGGTGGCGGCATGGGCGGAATATATGGGACTTGGCGAACCGCAGCCCTATGAGTCGGACAACCCGCTCCTGGAGACAACGCCTTATTTTTGCAAATATGTCTTTGCGGGCATGGGGAGCGGACAGACGGTGGTGACGCTGGGATTCTACGAAGGGATCAATGAGTTATTCCTGAAAGTATCCAGATAGCAGTGTGAGAGACGATGATGCAACTTTGATGCAAAAAAGATGGCGTTTTGATGCAACTTAGATGAAATTCTGATGCAGCCTTTCGGTATGCTTACTATGTAAAGCATACAAAAGAGTTTTGAGAGGAGCATCAGAAATGTACGGAGAGTCATCGTTTACCTGGGATTATGTCTGTGGTTATGAAACGAGGGAGCGTAGAAAAAGACGGCTGTTCAGAAGGATATATGGGCTGAGCGCCGTAGTGTGTATCGTCAGTATGACGGCAATGATATCAATGAAGTTTGTTGCGGCCGGCGGCGTTCGGATTCTGTCGGGAAAGCTGTGGAACAGGGAGGCCGCGGCGGATTTGCCGCTGGAAGGGACGGAGGCGATCTGCGCGGAGGAAATCGTGCTGCCGCTTGCCGCAGTGACGGCACAGACGGCAGTTTTTGACGGGGATGGGAGCGGACAGCCGATGGCGGCGCATATTCCGACGGTATATCTGGATCCGGGACACGGCGGCACGGACGAGGGCTGCGCAAGGGAAGGCGTTCGGGAAAAGGATCTGAATCTTGCCATTGCATTGCTTGTGAGGGATCAGCTGAAAGAACAGGGATACCAGGTGATCATGTCCAGAGAGACGGATACCTATATTGCAAAGGAAGCGCGCGTGGAGGAGGCAAACCGGTCAGGGGCGGATATCTATATCAGCATTCATCAGAACGCCACGGAGGAGGGCGCCGGGGTGAACGGGATGGAAGTGTGGTATACGCAGGATGACGGCCGGCGCGACAGTAAGAGACTTGCACAGTTAATCAGACAGCAGACTTTAAAGAGCACAGGGGCCGTGGAGCGGGAACTGCGGGACGATGCGGATTTTTATGTGACGGGAAACACTTCCATGCCCGCCTGCCTGATTGAGACAGGATTTTTGTCCAACGCGGCGGAGCGCAGGAAACTCAGTCTTGCAGCATATCAGCAGCAGATCGCGGACGGCATTGTGCAGGGCGTTGTCTACTATTTTCATCCAAAGACCATGTACCTGACCTTTGACGACGGGCCTTCCGAGGAAAACACCCGCAAGGTGCTCGATATTCTGCGGGAAAGGAATATTAAGGCAACATTTTTCCTGGTGGGCGAGAATGTGAGAAAACATCCGGAAGTGGCGCGTCAGATCGTGGCAGAGGGACATACCATTGGTATTCACTGCGATAACCATGATTATGAAGCCCTATACGAGAGCGTGGACAGCTATGTGGCGGATTTTGAAAAGGCAAGACAGACCGTGTACGAGGTGACGGGAGTGGAGACAAATCTGTTCCGTTTTCCGGGCGGCAGTATCAACGCCTATAATCAAAAAACGGGCAGCGCCATCATCCGTGAGATGACAGACAGAGGTTACATATATTATGACTGGAATGCCAGCCTGGAGGACGCGGTTAAGAATCCTGATCCAAAGCAGCTCATAGAAAACGGCCTATCAACTACGCTTGGAAGGAAGAAGGTCGTCCTGCTCGCCCATGATGTGGTCGGCAGCACCTGCCTCTGCCTGGAAGAGCTTTTGGACAGCCTGCCGGAATATAAAATGGAGCCGCTAAACGAGAATGTGGAACCGATCTGTTTCTGAAAGGGGGACGAAGATTCTTCTTGACAATCCAGCCTTTCAATGCCAAAATGATAAGCAGTTATCATAGGCACAGACATTGAGGAAGACAGTACCCGATTTTTAAAAGTCGCAGCGAGCCGGTGGCGGTGCGAGACCGGTACGAGTAGGAAATGGGGGAAGATCACTTCTGAGTTTCAGACCGAACCCTCGCCTTTTCAGAGCATTCGTTTCGGAGGAAGCGGACCATGAATGGGGGAAGCAGTAGGCTCTGACGGCGTCCCGCCGTTACCGGGAACCGTATAGCCATTCACAGTGGCGGTACGTCGTAACAGGTGGTATCACGAGAAATTTTGCCCTCGTCCTTTTACAGGACGGGGGCTTTTTTCCGCGAATGAGCAGAGTCAGAAGGCTTGCGGGCAGCCGCCATGCTTGCATGAGCGGATGAACCGAAAGTCTTATGACGAGCAACGCGAGCGAGGAATGCGAAGCATTTCGAGCTGCTCATTCGCGGGAATCTGAGGTTAAGATATTAGAAAGGATGGACATTATGTATCAGAAAGTTGACGCAAATCTGAATTTTGTGGACAGGGAGAAGGAGGTATGTCTTTTCTGGAAGGAAAACGATATCTTCAAAAAGAGCATGGACTCCCGCAAGGACGGCCCGACCTATACCTTCTATGACGGGCCGCCGACGGCCAACGGGAAGCCCCACATCGGGCATGTGCTGACCCGTGTGATCAAGGACATGATTCCCCGCTATCGCACCATGAAGGGGTGTATGGTTCCCAGAAAGGCCGGCTGGGATACCCACGGGCTTCCCGTGGAACTTGAGGTGGAAAAGCTTCTTGGCCTGGACGGCAAGGAACAGATCGAGGAGTATGGTCTTGACCCGTTTATCAGTAAATGTAAGGAGTCTGTATGGAAATACAAGGGTATGTGGGAGGACTTCTCCGGCACGGTTGGTTTCTGGGCTGATATGGATGACCCTTATGTGACTTATCACGATGATTTTATCGAGTCCGAGTGGTGGGCACTCAAGCAGATCTGGGATAAAAATCTGCTGTACAAGGGCTTTAAGATTGTGCCCTACTGCCCCCGCTGCGGTACGCCCCTGTCCTCCCATGAGGTAGCGCAGGGCTATAAGGCGGTGAAGGAGCGCTCCGCCATTGCAAGATTTAAGGTGGTGGGCGAGGACGCTTATTTCCTGGCATGGACGACCACGCCGTGGACGCTGCCTTCCAATGTGGCGCTCTGCGTGAATCCTGTGGAAACCTATGTGAAGGTGAAGGCGGCGGACGGCTATACCTATTATATGGCGCAGGCGCTTTTGGAATCCGTGCTCGGCAAGCTGGCCACAGACGATACGCCCGCCTATGAGGTGCTGGAGACTTATGTGGGCACAGATCTGGAGCACAAGGCCTATGAGCCGCTTTTTTCCTGTTCCGGTGAGGAAGCTGCCAGACAGAAAAAGAAAGCGCACTATGTGACATGCGACGACTACGTTACCATGACGGACGGTACCGGCATCGTGCATATCGCTCCTGCGTTCGGTGAGGACGATGCCCAGGTGGGCCGGAAATACGATCTGCCCTTCGTGCAGTTTGTGGACGGCAAAGGAAATATGACCGGGGAGACGCCCTATGCGGGCCTGTTTGTGAAAAAGGCAGACCCGGAAGTGATCAAGGATCTGGATAAGGAAGGAAAACTGTTTGACGCGCCTAAATTTGAGCATGATTATCCTTTCTGCTGGCGGTGCGACACGCCCCTGATCTACTATGCCCGCGAGTCATGGTTTATCAAAATGACGGCGGTGCGGGATGATCTGGTGCGGAATAACAAGACGGTTAACTGGATTCCCGAGTCCATCGGTGAGGGACGTTTTGGCAACTGGCTGGAAAATATTCAGGACTGGGGTATTTCCCGAAACCGCTACTGGGGCACGCCCTTAAACGTGTGGGAGTGCGCAGGCTGCGGTCATATGGAAGCCATCGGTTCCCGTGAGGAGCTGGAGAAAATGAGCGGCAATGCGGCGGCTAGGACGGTGGAGCTGCACAGGCCCTATATTGACGAAATCACCTGTAACTGCCCGGAGTGCGGAGGGATCATGAAGCGTGTGCCCGAAGTGATTGACTGCTGGTTTGACTCAGGCGCCATGCCTTTTGCGCAGCATCATTATCCTTTTGAAAATAAAGAGCTGTTTGACAGCCAGTTCCCTGCCCAGTTTATCTCCGAGGCGGTGGATCAGACCCGCGGCTGGTTCTATTCCCTGATGGCGGAATCCACGCTGCTGTTCAACTGCGCGCCCTTTGAGAACGTGATCGTGCTGGGGCATGTGCAGGATGAGAACGGGCAGAAGATGAGCAAGAGCAAGGGAAATGCGATAGATCCTTTTGAGGCGCTTGAGACTTACGGTGCGGACGCGATCCGCTGGTATTTCTATATCAATTCGGCGCCCTGGCTGCCCAACCGTTTCCACGGCAAGGCGGTGCAGGAGGGACAACGTAAGTTCCTTGGTACGCTCTGGAATACTTACGCCTTCTTTGTGCTGTATGCGAATATTGACAGTTTTGATGCTTCGAAATACAGTCTGGAATACGACAGGCTTCCCGTTATGGACAAGTGGCTGCTGTCCAAATTAAATACAGCCATCAGGGAAGTGGACGATCATCTGGACAATTACAGAATTCCCGAGGCCGCGAGGGTACTGGATAACTTTGTGGACGAGATGAGCAACTGGTATGTGAGAAGAAGCCGCGAGCGTTTCTGGGCAAAAGGGATGGAGCAGGATAAGATCAATGCCTATATGACTCTCTACACAGCGCTTGTGGACATCTGTAAGTGCGCCGCGCCCATGATTCCCTTCATGACGGAGGAAATCTACCGCAATCTGGTCTGCAGTATCGATCAGGACGCGCCCGAGAGCATTCATTTGTGTGATTTTCCGACGGCGGATGAGAAGATGATCGACAAAAAGCTGGAGGACTCCATGGAGGAGGTGCTTAAGATCGTGGTTATGGGGCGTGCGGCCCGCAACACGGCGAATATCAAGAACCGCCAGCCCATCGGCACGATGTATGTGAAAGCCGAGTCGGTTCTCGACGATTTTTATCAGGAGATCATCAGGGATGAGCTGAACGTGAAACAGATCGTGTTCTCCGACGATGTGTCGGCGTTTACCACTTACAGCTTCAAGCCCCAGCTTAAGACCGTCGGCCCCAAATACGGCAAACAGCTGGGCGGCATCAAGGCATATCTGTCCGCTGTGGACGGCAGCGCGGCCATGGAGACATTGAAGGCGGATGGAAAGCTCACTTTCGAAGTGGACGGTGTGGAAATTTCCCTTGCCGAGGAAGATCTGCTCATCGATATGGCCCAGAAGGAAGGCTTCGTGGCGGAGGCAGACAATTATGTGACTGTGGTGCTCGACACGAACCTGACGGAGGCGCTTATTGAGGAGGGCTTTGTCTACGAGATCATCAGCAAGATCCAGAATATGCGTAAGGACGCGGATTTCGATGTGATGGACCGCATCAAAGTTTCCTTTGGCGGCAATGAGAAGGTGGCGCAGATCGCCGCGGAGAATGAAGCTGTGATTGCCGGGAAAGTGCTGGCGGAGAGCATTGGAACGGGAGAAAGTCTGGCAGTCTCCAAAGAGTGGAATGTGAACGGGGAGACCGTGACGATCAGCATAGAGAAAAAATGAGTATTTTAATTTTCAATCTTTTTATGGTCAAATACGGAGATTGGAGCTATAATAGAGAGGAATGCAAGACAACTTGTGTGACACAGGATTCAACAGGAGGAGGAAGAGATGATAAAGAAGGCACCGGCAACTACTTTTGATACAGAGCTTTTTAAGAGAAGTGTCTTATATAATGTAAAGACGCTTTACAGGAAGACGCTGGAAGAGGCGACGGATCAGCAGATCTTTCAGGCGGTATCCTACGCAGTGAAAGACGCCATCGTGGATCAGTGGTTAAAGTCGCAGAAAGAGTTTGAGAGACAGGATCCCAAGATGGTTTACTATCTGTCCATGGAATTTTTGATGGGCCGCGCCCTTGGCAACAATATGATCAATCTACAGGCATATAAAGCGTTCGCAAAGGCGCTTGAGGAACTTGGCATCGACATTAACGTGGTGGAAGACCAGGAGCCCGACGCAGCGCTGGGTAACGGCGGTCTGGGACGTCTGGCTGCCTGCTTCCTGGATTCCCTGGCAACGCTCGGCTATGAGGCCTACGGCTGTGGTATCCGTTACCGTTACGGTATGTTCAAGCAGGAAATCAGGGACGGCTATCAGGTGGAGGTGCCGGATAACTGGCTCAAAGACGGCAATCCCTTTGAGCTGCGCCGTCCGGAGTATGCGAAGGAAGTGCGTTTCGGCGGTTATGTGAATGTCTATGTGGATGAGAACGGCAGGAGTAACTTCAAGCAGGAGGGCTATCAGGCGGTGACGGCGGTTCCCTATGACCTGCCGGTTGTCGGCTACGGCAGCGGCATCGTCAATACCCTTCGTATCTGGGATGCGGAGCCGGTGAACTGTTTCCAGCTTGATTCCTTTGATAAGGGCGATTACCAGAAGGCGGTGGAGCAGGAAAACCTTGCAAGAAACATTGTGGAGGTGCTCTATCCAAACGACAACCATTACGCGGGCAAGGAGCTGCGCTTAAAACAGCAGTACTTTTTCATCTCTGCATCGGTGCAGACGGCGGTGGCGAAGTATATGAGAAATCATGACGATATCAGGAAGTTCCACGAGAAGGTGACCTTCCAGTTAAACGACACCCATCCTACCGTTGCGGTGGCGGAGCTGATGCGTATTTTGATGGATGAGCATTATCTGACATGGGACGAGGCGTGGGAGGTAACCACAAAGACCTGCGCATACACCAATCACACGATCATGTCGGAGGCGCTGGAGAAATGGCCCATCGAGCTGTTCTCAAGACTGCTTCCCAGAGTATATCAGATTGTGGAGGAGATTAACCGCCGTTTCATCGCGAGAATCGAGCAGATGTATCCCGGTAATCACGAAAAGGTCAGAAAGATGGCGATCATCTATGACGGTCAGGTAAAGATGGCTCATCTGGCAATCGCGGCAGGCTACTCCGTAAACGGTGTGGCAAGATTACATACGGAAATCTTAAAGAATCAGGAGCTGAAGGATTTCTACGAGATGATGCCCGAGAAGTTTAACAACAAGACCAACGGTATCACACAGAGACGTTTCCTCCTGCATGCGAATCCGCTGCTTGCCGACTGGGTGACAGACCATGTGGGCAGCGACTGGATCACGGATCTGCCTAAGATCAATAAATTAAAAATCTATGCCGACGACGAGAAGGCACAGCAGGAATTTATGAATATCAAATACCAGAACAAAGTGCGTCTGGCAGAGTACATTATGGAGCACAACGGCATCGAGGTAAATCCCCGTTCCATCTTCGACGTACAGGTAAAGCGTCTGCATGAGTACAAGCGTCAGCTTTTAAATATCCTGCATGTAATGTACCTTTACAACGAGTTGAAGGAGCATCCGGATATGGACTTCTATCCGAGAACCTTCATTTTCGGCGCGAAGGCTGCTGCGGGCTACAAGAATGCGAAGCTGACCATCAAGCTGATCAACGCCGTTGCGGATGTGGTAAATAACGATCCCGCCATCAATGGTAAGATTAAGGTAGTATTTATTGAGAATTACCGTGTGTCAAACGCGGAGATCATCTTTGCGGCGGCGGATGTGTCCGAGCAGATTTCCACAGCCAGCAAGGAGGCTTCCGGCACAGGTAACATGAAGTTTATGTTAAACGGCGCCCTGACCATCGGAACGATGGACGGTGCGAATGTGGAGATCGTGGAAGAAGTGGGTGAGGAGAACGCGTTTATTTTCGGCCTTTCTTCCGACGAGGTTATCCAGTATGAAAATTACGGCGGTTATCACCCGACAGAGATCTTTAACAATGATCCCGATGTGAGAAAGGTTTTGATGCAGTTGATCAACGGCACTTATTCGCCCGGTGATCCCGACATGTTCCGCTCGCTGTATAATTCGCTGTTAAATACACAGGACACCGCCAAGGCGGATACCTACTTTATCCTGAAAGATTTCAAGGCTTACGCGGAAGCGCAGAGAAAAGTCGAAGCCGCTTACAGAAACGAGAAGGGCTGGGCGAAGAGCGCAATCTTAAATGTTGCCTGCTCCGGTAAGTTTACTTCCGACAGAACCATTCAGGAGTATGTGGATGAGATCTGGAAGCTCGACAAGGTAGTGCTTCCCAAGGAGCCTGTGACGACAGCGCCCATCATAAAAAGAACTGTAAAATCTTAAGATATCAGATTTGCATTTTCAATGAAGGCCTCCTTCGGACCATATGAAGGAGGCTTTTTTCAAAGGAGAGGTATGGCTATGGACAAAAAGCTGGCATTTCAGGTATTGGGAATTGCAGAGACGAAGGAGGAGGACAGAATCCGACAGAGATACCTGTCACTTCTCAAGGACACCAATCCGGAGGATGACCCGGAGGGGTTTAAGCGTCTGCGGGAGGCTTACGAGGCGGCTCTGCGGTCTGCCGCGGAGCGCGTGGAGGAAGAGGAGCAGGAACCGCAGGGAGAAGTCGGCTTATGGATGAAACGCGTGAGGGAAACTTACCGGGATGTTTTTCTGCGCAGGGATGCGGAAATTTGGAAGGAACTCTTTGCGGATACGGTCTGCGTTGGTTTCGATACTTTTCTGGATGCAAGGTTACAGATTCTGGGTTTTCTCTCCGGGCATTCCTTCCTGCCCCGTACTGTCTGGCAGCAGTTGGATCATACCTTTCATGTGCTGGAAGATTTCGATGCGCTGAAAGAGAACTTTCATGTCAATTTCCTGCGGCATATCGAATATCATGTGAACACCGATGATTTCCTCGATTACAGCCTGTTTGAGGCGCTGGCGGACTATGGGCCGGAGGACGATGAGGAGGTCGACCGCTATATTATAGAGTTTTTTGAGATCAGGAATAAGCTGGAAGAGGGCGAGACGGACGGCGTCGGGCAGGCCCTTGCGGATATGACAGGACACGGGCTCTACCATCCTTATGAGGAAGTGGAGAGACTGCGGCTGTATATCAGGCTGGAGGAGAGCGGTCAGGGAAAAGAACTGGCGGAGAGCCTGCTGTCACGCTATCCGGAGGACAGCTATGTGCAGATTTGGACCGGCAAAATTTTCAGCGATGCGGGGGATGAGGAGAGAGGTTTCGCCCTGTGGGAGGCAGTGCTTGAGAAGGAGCCTGAATATTATATGGCAAGGTATTTTGCACTGGGCTATCTGATGCGGAGAGAACGGTGGTATCAGGCCGGAAAATATATCAATGAGCTGCTTCGGGTAAACAGCCGGGATGAGGAGCTTCGGGAGGAGCTAAACAAGATTAATCAGGGGCTTGTGCCGCTGGTGCAGGAGGCCTACGACAAAGGAGAGGGATTTGAGGATTTAAAGGAAGAGGAAGTTCCGCTCTTTCTGGGACGCAGACTCTATAACATGGAGCGGTTTGAGGAAGTTCTGGCGCTTCTGGAAAAAGACCCAAGGCTGTCAACGAAGGAGGAAGATAATCTCAATCTCAAGACGTGGACGCTCTATCGGCTGGAACGGTACGAGGAGGCGATTCCTGTCTTTTGGGAATATCACAAATGTCTGGAGGAGATTGCGGACGAGGAGGAAAGAACTTCCAAGATGGCGCAGGTTCACCGCATGCTGGGCAGCTGTTATTTCTGTCTGGAGAACCGTGAGGAAGGTGAGCGGGAGACACGGACAGCCATTGGGATGGAGAGAGATGAGAGAAGCCGTCTGGACTGTAAATATTATCTGGCGGACAAGTATCTTTCTTTCAGGGAGTACGAGAGAGCTGTTGAGGAGTGCGATGAGATCCTTGCGGCGGATGAAAATTATTATCCTGCCTATCTGGTCAGACAGGAGGCCTGCTATCACTTAAAGAGAGGACAGCAGGTGGTGGATGATTACTACCGCGCCATAGAGATTTATCCGGGCTACGACAAGCCCTATCTCTTTGCGGCCATGATATTTTATAATTACAGTCAGTACAAGGATGCGATGGGTGTCATAGAGAGAGCCCGAGAAAACAAGGTGGAGTTTTCCCAAAAGCTGTGTTTCCAGGAGGCGAAGATCCTGCGGATGCTGTCGGAGAGTGCGGAGGAGCGGCAGAAGGTCATGGAGCTTCTGGATGCGCTTCTCTACGCGACGGAAGGGGAAGACGGACAGTCCAGACAGGATGATGATGGGCGCCCGGACGATTCTCTGGACCGGGCCGAGCTTATTTTTGAGAAGGCGCTGGTGTTTGAGAGTGACGACAAACTTCTGGATGCTGTCGCTCTGGTTCGTGAAGCCCTGAAGTTGGACCCGAAGGAGCCTTATTATCATCTGGTGCTGGGAAATCTCCTGCGGGATATGCAGAATTATACCGCAGCGTTGAAGGAGTATGAGCTGGTGGAGGAGAATTACGATCATGCAGAATTTTACTTCGGCATGGGTGTCTGCCACGAGGAGGCTAAAAATTGGGCGAAAGCCATCTGCTATTATGAAAAAGCGGTGGAGAAGGATGAATATTACAGGGACACCAACCACAGGCTGTACCGCGGATACCTGAACCGATACAAAAGGACGTGGAAAAAAGCAGATTATGATGCGGCCCTCCACTACATCAACAAGCAGTTGGAGATAACGGAAAACAAAGCATACCGTCTTTGGGACAGAGCATATTTATACAGCGATGGAATGGAGCATGAAAAATCCCTTGCGGATTACAGGGAAGTGCTGGAAGGCGTGGACAGGGGAGACAGGTATATTATTCTGCAAAATATCGGCTATATCTATAAAGACGACAGACAGTTTGTGAAGGCATACCAGGCTTTCAGGCAGGCTGTGGAGGAGATGGAGAAGAAGGATGCTTCCGCCAAGGGATACTGGGGTATGGCGGAATGTATGAAAAAGGCAGGGGACTATGGAAAGGCCATTGAAAGCTGCCGCGCCGGTCTTGCTGTCTTTCCGAATGACGAGGAGCTGTGGGGTATTCTTGTTGACTGCTATAAGGCGACGGGCCGTTTTGAGGAGGCCCTTTCCGCCGGGGAAGAGTGGCACGCACAGACAGGGGATACGACAGAGTATTTCAGGCACGTTGCCTTTGTCCTGCTGAAGATGGACCGGGTGAAAGAGGCGCTGGCCACCATGGAGAAGGGAAAGAGGGCGCTTTTGAAAAAGAGCGTGGACAAGGAGGAGCTGGGGCACTTTCACCAGAAATGGGCGGACGTTCTCGCGGAAATTAATGATTATGCCGGATCCGCAGAAAAGTATCTGGATGCGGCTGCGCTGCAGACCGACAGCATGAAAAGATTTCAGGATTACTGGCGTGCCGGAAGGAGTTTTTATATGACGGGCAGGCGGGAAGAAGCGTCAAAATATGCGGGAATGGCGCTGAAAATTCTGGCGGAGGAAGGCACCGTGCCGGAGGATTATATGTCCCATCCTAATTATGCGCCGATTCGGATGGGCTGGATCGGTTGGATTGAGCTGGCATTGGGCAATAAGGAGAAGGCGAAGCAGTATTTTGAGAAGATGGAGCAGATCAATCCCTGCGGAGGCTGCAGATACCGGAAATGTTTTGAGGCCTCCCTCCACCTTGGGTTCTTTTATTACAGTGAGGGAGAGTTTGATAAGGCGGCGGAATTGTTGGAAGAGACATTCCGGAGGAATGAAGATGCGCTGGATGCGAAATTTTTACTGGAGAAGATGCGCGGTATAAACGGCTCTGACCGAAAACCGGATGACCGCGCACGGACGAAAAAGGAAGGGCCGCAGCGGAATTTTGTAGCGCGGCTGTTTCACAGAGAACCGAAAAAATAGAAAGAGCGAAGGGATCTGATCAACAATGATTATCGGAATTGACTTGGGAACGACAAACAGTCTGGCGGCCTGTTTCACACAGGAAGGGCCGCAGATCATACCGAACCGTCTCGGAAAGAGGCTGACGCCTTCGGTGGTGAGCATGGATGAGGAGGAGCAGATCTATGTGGGAGACCTGGCGGTGGAGAGAGGGCTCCTCTATCCGGGAAGCGCGGCCTCCGTGTTTAAACGGGATATGGGAAGCGGCAGAAAGTTTAATCTGCTGCACAAATCGTTTACCGCAGAGGAGCTTTCGTCCTTTGTGCTCCGCGCGCTGAAGGAGGATGCAGAGAGCTTTCTGGGGGAACCTGTGACAGAGGCTGTGATCAGCGTGCCGGCATACTTCAATGACGAGAGGCGCCGCGCGACCAGAAGGGCGGGAGAACTGGCAGGACTTAAGGTGGAGCGGATTATCAGTGAGCCAACGGCGGCAGCCATTGCTTATGGCCTGTATCAGAGTCAGGGACATATGCGTTTTCTGGTGTTTGACCTGGGAGGAGGCACCTTTGATGTGTCCATATTGGAGCGGATCGACCAGATTCTTGAGGTGCGCGCCGTGGCCGGTGATAATTTTCTTGGCGGCGAGGATTTCACGGCGGTGTTGGAGGAGATGTTCTTTGAAAAATATCCCCAGTTTGACAGACTGGCTTTGGATGCAAAGACGCTGCGCCATATTCACAAACAGGCGGATAAGTGTAAGATCGGCTTCTCGGAGGGGAAGACTTCTACCATGGAATGCAAGATCGGGGAGGAGGTATACTCCTATCCCGTGGAGCTTCCGGCTTATGAACATGCCTGTGAGGAGCTGCTTGACAAGATCAGGCAGCCTGTGCGGCGGAGCCTTTCCGATGCACATATCCGTCTCACTGATATCGACAAGGTGGTGCTGGTGGGCGGAGCGACTAAGAGCCCCGTGATCCGCCGGTTTGTCAGCAAGCTTTTCCGGGCGATCCCGGACACCAACATCAATCCGGATGAGGCGGTGGCGCTTGGCGCGGCCATCCAGGGCGCAATGAAGGAGAGGAATGAGGCCATCAAAGAAGTGATTCTCACGGACGTCTGCCCGTTTACGCTTGGCACGGAGGTGGTCAGGGAGTGGGAGCGCGGAATTTATGAGAACGGCGTTTTCTGCCCCATTATTGAGAGAAATACCATTATACCGGCCAGCCGGACGGAGAGGCTTTATACGGTGCGGGACAACCAGACGAAGATCCGGGTCAATGTCTTACAGGGGGAAAGCCGTTTTGCCAATAACAACCTCTCGCTGGGGGAATTGAACATTGAAGTGCCCGCCGCGCCTGCCGGGGAGGAGTCCGTGGATGTGACTTACACCTACGACATCAATTCTATTCTGGAGGTGGAAGTGAAGGTGGTGTCCACCGGGAAGAAGGAGAAGCAGGTCTTCGGCGGAAAGAATGCGGACATGACGCCAGAAGAGATCAAAGAGCGGTTTGAGACCCTTTCTTACTTAAAGATTCATCCCAGGGAGAGGGAGGAAAATAAGTACCTTCTGCTCATGGGAGAGCGTATTTATGAGGAAAGTCTTGGAGACAGGCGCTACCGCATTGCGGAGCAGCTTCACAAGTATGAGCAGGCCCTCGATTCCTATGAACCTGCCGCGATCGAGCAGGCGAAGAAGGAATTTCGGGAGTTTTTGAAGAATTTAGAAGAATAGTGTGAGAAGTACTTTCAGCCACTCACAGCAGAGGCTGTTTCGCGGAGAAGTACTAAGTCTCACACAGGAGAATGCCCAAAATACGGGCATTCTCCGCAGGATTGTGAAACGCAGGAGGAGTATGATGGAACGGGTTTTGCTGGTTGGCGTGAATTTGAATGACGGGGAAGATTACCTGACCTCATTGGAGGAGCTTGGGGCGTTGGCTGAGGCCTGTGATATGGAGGTGGCGGGCAGGGTCTGCCAGACGTTGGAAGCGGTGCATAAGGCTTTCTACATCGGCACGGGAAAGGTGGATGAGGTGAAGGCGCTTGCGCAGGATTGTGACGCAGATGTCATTATTTTCGACAATTCTCTCTCGCCCATGCAGATGCGAAACCTGCAGGAGCGGCTGGAAAAACCGATTCTTGACAGGAGCGCCCTGATCCTGGATATTTTTGCAAACAGGGCCCGTTCCAGAGAGGCAAAACTACAGGTAGAGACAGCCAGATTGCAATATATGCTGCCGAGACTTGTGGGGCTTCACGCCGCGCTTTCCCGTCAGGGAGGCGCCAGCGGTTCCATGAGCAACAGGGGCGCAGGAGAGAAAAAGCTGGAGCTTGACAGGCGCGTGCTGGAACAGCGTCTTGCAGAGCTGCGCAGGGAGTTAAAGGAAGTCGGGAACGAGCGTGAGACCCAGAGAAAGCGGCGGGCGAAGTCGGGACTTCCCAGGGTGGCGTTAGTGGGATACACCAATGCAGGAAAATCCACACTCTTAAATGCCATGCTTGACCTTTATGGCGAGGATGAAACGGAGGGGCCGGGAAAGCGGGTTTTTGAAAAGGATATGTTGTTTGCCACACTGGATACCACAGTCCGCAAAATTGCGCCGGAGGATCACCATGCGTTCCTTTTGTCGGATACGGTAGGATTTATCCATAAGCTGCCCCATAATCTGGTGGAGGCTTTTCACTCCACGCTGGAGGAGGCAAGAGAGGCGGATCTTCTTTTACAGGTAGTGGATTACAGCGACGAACACTATAAGGAGCAGATTGCCGTCACGAATCAGACGCTTAAGAAACTGGGGGCCGATGGGATTCCCATGCTTTATATATACAACAAATCAGATCTGGTACCGCCGGATGCGGTGCCCGGTCTTTCCGGCGTAGAACCGGAAAACATGACGGGGCATCTTCCCGTGGTGACGGACGGTGCGGTCTATCTTTCTGCCAAACAACGGATCGGGATGGAGGAACTGATCGGCCTGATCGAGAAAAAACTTTCCGGCGGTTATAGAGAATGTACCTTTCTTATTCCCTTTACGGATGGCAGGGCGGTGTCCTATCTGAATGAAAATGCAGTGGTGTATGAGACGGAATATCTGGAGAACGGTGTGCGGATGCGGGTGAACTGCAGACAGGAGGATTATGGGTATTACAGTAAATATGAAGTGACAGAGGAGAACTGAGAGGATGAGACAGGGAAGGATAGGGGCAGAGATGTTAATGAGAGAACGATTAGTCGTATTAAAAAATGGAAAATCAGCGCTGTACTTGTTGGCCTGCTGCATGATTTGGGTACTATTTCTTGGTATTGTTTTGCAGAAGGGGTATACAGTCATAGCGTATAATACGCCAAAGGAAGTTCGCGAAATGAGTTCGGTAGTATTTGCTTATCATTTTGCAGAGGGCGATAATTTATATGCTGCATCTGCTTTGAATCAAAGCATTCCTCCTGCGACATGTGTGTATGGAATACTGATGCCGTTGATTCTCGCTCCGTGCATCCGAATCCTTTCATTCACACCTCTTAATGCGTTGCAGATATGTGAACTAGTGACGCTTGTTTTTGAAGTTGTGGGAGCGATCTTCTTTTACCGGCTGCTTTGTAAAAAGACATCTAGCCATTGGCTGTCTGCCGTCGGGATGTTTTTTTTCTATTCCTGTTATTTTAGGGTTGATGGATTTGCTGGGGCGTTTCCAGATCAATGGGGATTGACGTTATCAGTCATATTGATGAGCGCGATCTGCCGGGATGAACTGAGAGGTCATTATCGGCCCGGATTGTATGCTGCTATCATTATCGGCTTGTTTTATACCAAACAATATTTTGTGTTTATAGTAGTTGGACTCTGTGTCTATGTTTTTATGCGTTCTAAAAAAACGTTTGGATTATTAGCACTATATGGAGTGGGGGGGGGCATAGCTTCCATCATATTGGTTGATTGTTTTTTTCCGTTGTATTTTTCTGAGGCGCTGGCAATTATGCAGGAACAGGTGGGGCCGGTATTTGCTTTGAAATTTTCGATGGGACAGGTGTGGGAGATTAATAAAGTGTATGTCGGTATTATCGTTTTCGGTGTATTGAATGCCTTTATTGCAATATATAACTTGGCAAAAAAGAAAGAAGTAAAAAGAGAATTTTCATACGAGTTTTGTCAGATGATTTGTATGTTTCCGATTGTATTATATTTAGCGCAGAACCCGGGTAATTATTACGCATACTGGTTTCAATTGTGGTATCCGTTCGTTATTGTATGCTGCATAACTTCGACGGTTGTTGTTTTACATAGAATATATTCCTGGCGATATGCAAAAATCAGAGCATTCGTTTTGGGAATGTGCGCTATTTTGATGGGATGTTCCTTTTATCAAATGATGTATACACCACCCTTCTTTTTTAAATGCGATTTAATGACGGATGAGGAAAGGGAAGCATGGAAACATTCTTACAGTATTTTGGAGGAATATGCCCAAGAAGGGGATATTCTTGTTCCCATGTTATTATCCAATTATTGTTTGGAGAACGATATTGAAACCGTTGATTATGGTCATGCACAGTGTAATGTACCTTTTACGTTGGAAAATTATAAGAACAGTAAATTATGGACAAACTTTTTCCTGGTTGATTATACGGAAGAGCTGCTGGAAAAGTGTATTCGATATAACGATGTGGAAATTCGAAATAAGATAGCTGATCAGGACTATAGCTGTATTGCACTTACTTCTGTAAAGGATTATGGTTTGACGGAACAAGAGGTGATTGATTCTGGTTATCATATTCTTACAAAAGAAGAATTACCTTCTGGTAGACAACATTGGGAGGTCGTATTTTATATAAAAGATTAGTATTGCAGGATTTAACATTAGCAGTAAATGAAATAGCTAATCCCCGGCTATGCTGGGGAGAATAGAGTAAGCTAAATGAAATAAAGCATTCTGGGCACGAGGATATTATGTGGCGACGGTAGGAAATGTGACAGAGGATGCCATAAAGAAATACATCCGGGAACAGTCGGAAGAAGCACGGAAGAAAGTGAGGGAGCCGCTTTTTAGCGGCAGCAAGTAATGTATGCTTGCGACACCCGCCTTTCAAGAGAGCAGTAACAGAGCTGTTGGGGGCGTTTTTCACCCCACTTGAAGTGGGGGATTGGGAAGTATGCGATTAATGGATGGAGGTATGGATAGAAAAAGTAAAATGCATTGCAAGACGGTCTGATCGTTACTGATGTGATAGTACAAAGTAGTGAACGTAATCTTTATGGTCGAAGCGTCCGTTAGGATGCCCTTTGTACTATGAGTGACGGTACGAAATGTAACATCGAGGTGCAGAGAGCTGACAATGACGACCACTTCAGGAGAGTGCGGTTTAACGCATCCAGCATCACGGTAAGGGATTCGGAACCGGGAGAGCATTTTGAAGATATTCTTGATTTGTATATGGTCTATATTTCGGAGAATGATTTTATCGGGGATGGATATACTGCCTACCATGTTGACAAAGTATTGCGGGAGACAGGAAAGCGGATAGCGGATGGTGTCCATGAGGTGTATGTTAATACGAAGGTGAAAGACGGAACAAGGATTTCTGAATTGATGGATTGTTTTACCGACAAAAATTTGGAAAACCCCAATTTCCCGGAAATTACAAGAAGATTTCAGGAGTTAAAGCAGACGGAAGGAGGTGCTGGGGCCGTGTGTGATATTATGGAAAAGTTTATGGCTGAAAGCCGCGAGAAAGGGCGCGAAGAAGGACGTGAAGAAGGCACCGAGAGAATGGCGAGACTTGTGGATATTCTACTCTTTAACGGACGGATCGATGACCTTAATAAAATAGGTAAGGATGCTGTCCTCAGAAAACGTCTTTTTGAGGAGTATAATCTTTAGATAAAGCCCGCCTGCATTGCAAGCGGGTTTTATAGTATATTTGAGAGGAGATCTGATAAGTGAAGGGATTGATCATAGCTTTACTAAATAGTATAGAGGAATACTATGGGAAAAAGGTATTTTAACTTTCTATAGTAATATGG